>JAYFRU010000093.1:0-9581 GCA_040946965.1 Burkholderia sp.
CCGTCGGCCTGCGAGGGTCCACCTTCCTTCTTTGCCCCCACCATTCACGGGTGGGAGGCGTTCATATCATTTCTCCTGGAAGGCCTCGCGGTCGAGATGCTCGTGCGCGCACTGGCCGACGAACAGGATCATCGGCGTCGAATCCTGGAACGCCGTATGCACGCCGATCGAAGCATGCGTCGCGCCCGGTCCACGCGTGACCAGGGCCACGCCGGGCCGGCCGGTGAGCTTGCCGACCGCCTCGGACATGTTGGCGGCGGCCTCGTGGCGGCAGACGATGGTGTCGATGCGCTCGGTTTCGTCGCCGAGCGCGTCGAGCACGGCGAGGAAGCTTTCGCCGGGCACGCAGAACACGCGTTCGGCAATGGTTGGCGAGCAGCGCATCGACGAGCAGTCGGGCGCCGTTGACGCTGGCGGGGACGGCGGAATCCGGAGTGTGCGACATGGACGGCGGGCTCCCTCGGTGGCGGGAGGGATAGCTGACGCCGGATGGGCGAAACGTGGCGAGCCGGCCGCGAACGACGCGTGCTCGCCGCGAAACGCCGCCGCGCAGCGTTGCGCAGAGCGAGAAAACGGAAAGGCTCGACCCGTAAACGCAAAGCGCCGCGCAGCCGATCCGGCGCGCGGCGCTTTGCGCATCACATCCCGCTCAGTATTCGACGATATTCACCGCCAGGCCGCCGCGCGAGGTTGGTCTTCATGTCGGCGCCGGTCTTGCGCATGGTCTTGATCACCGAATCGAGCGACACGTAGTGGCTGCCGTCGCCGCGCAGGGCCATGCGCGCGGCGTTGACGGCCTTCACCGAGGCCATCGCGTTGCGCTCGATGCAGGGATCTGCACCATCCCGCCGACCGGGTCGCAGGTCAGGCCGAGGTTGTGCTCCATGCCGATCTCGGCGGCGTTCTCGACCTGGCGCAGCGTGCCGCCCAGCGCGCCGGCCGCCATCGAGCAGGCCACCCCCGCCTCGCCCTGGCAGCCCACCTCGGCGCCCGAGATCGAGGCATTGAGCTTGTAGAGGATGCCGATCGCGGCGGCCGTCATCAGGAAGTCGATCACGCCCTGCTCGTTGGCGCCCGGCATGAAGCGCGTGTAGTAAGTAGTGCAGCACCGCCGGGATGATGCCGGCCGCGCCGTTGGTGGGCGCGGTCACCACGCGTCCGCCCGCAGCGTTCTCCTCGTTGACGGCGATCGCATAGAGGTTGATCCAGTCGACCATCGACAGCGGGTCGCGCAGCGCCTGCTCCGGGTTGCCGGTCAGCGTGCGATACAGCTGCGGCGCGCGGCGCTTGACCTGGAACGGACCGGGCAGGGTGCCCTCGGCGTCGGGATTGTTGATCCCGCAGCCGCGCGAGACGCAGGACTGCATCACGTCCCAGATCTTCAGCAGGCCGGCGCGGGTGGTGTCCTCGTCGTTCCAGGCACGCTCGTTGTCCCACATCAGCTGGGCGATCGACTTGCCGGTGGACGCGGTCAGCGCCAGCAGCTCGGTGCCGGAGCGAAACGGGTAGGGCATCTGCTCGGCGGCGTTCAGCACCTTGGTATTGGCCGCGCCGGCCCTCACCACGAAGCCGCCGCCCACCGACAGGTAGGTGGTCTCGCGCAGCGCCTCGCCGGCCGCATTGCGCGCGCGCAGCGTCATCGCGTTCGGATGCTCGGGCAGCGCCTGCCGGTAGAAGCCGATCTGCTCCTTCAGCACGAAGGGCACCGGGTGGCGGCCCAGCAGGGACAGCGTCTTGGTATCGCGCACGGCGGCCAGCCGCGCGTCGATGGTGTCCGGGTTCACCGTGTCGGGCGCATCGCCCATCAGGCCCAGCATCACGCCGCGATCGGTGCCGTGGCCCTTGCCGGTGGCGCCGAGCGAGCCATACAGGTCGACCTTCACGCCGGCCACACGCTCGAGCAGGCCGTCACGCTCGAGCCCCTGGACGAACATCAGCGCGGCGCGCATCGGTTCGACCGTATGCGAGCTGGACGGGCCTATCCCGATTTTGAAAAGATCGAACACGCTGACTGCCATGGGGAGTTCCTGTAATGCGAAAGGGGATTAACGTGCCGGCAGCGGCAGGCACGCAGCCAGCCAGGCGGGCGGCTGCGCGACGCTGTTGTAGCGGCCGTCGAGACGGGCCGCGAGATGGAACAGCTCGGTGGCGTTGGCCGGCTGCCACTGACCCGAATAACCGGGCAGGCCAGCCTCGCGACGCTTCGCGTCGAACGGCGCCGTAGAGTTCACGAATTCTTCATGGGTCTTCTCGCCGAGCGCATAGGGCACCAGCCAGTCGAGCGCGGCCTGCAGGGTCGCGCCGTTGCTGCCGGGCTCGCGCAGCCAATTGCGGTTGAAGCGCCGCGCCGCCAGCGCCGCCGTAACCAGCGGCTGCAGGTCGTAGACCGCGTAGTGGACCGCGTCGCGCTCCTCGAAAGCGAAGGTGGTGCCGTCCGCCCGGATGTTGTCGGCCAGGTGCTCGACGAACAGGCGCTGCGCGGCGTTCATCATCTTGCGGTCGCCGAGCGTGAAGGCCGACAGCGCGATCAGCTTGATCCGATGGCTCTGCCAGTTGTTGCGCCACACCCCGCCGAGCGGCCGCGGTTGCGCGTCGCCCTGCGCCACGTAGCCGGCGCCGAGCTTGGCGATGAAGGTCGAGGCCGCGTTGCGCGTCTTGACCGGCAGCGTGCTGGCGGCCATGTCGTAGGCGATGATGAGGCCCTCGAAGCGCGTCTCGTCGATCGGGTTGAAATCGGGCTGGTAAGTGGTGACCCAGGCCAGCAGGAAGCGGTTCAGCAGCGCGAGATAACGCGCGTTGTTGGTGACGCGCCAGGCCAGCGCGGCATCGCGCATCAGCTCCATGTCCTTGAGCGCTTCCTCGCTCTGGTCGCGGATCCCCTCGTGCGGCAGCAGGCCTTCGGTATGCAGGTGCACGAGTGCTTTCGGCGCGTCGCTCAGGTGCGCGTCGACGCTGCGCACCAGCGCCTGGATGCTCGGCTTGGCCGAGGTGCTCTCGTTGCTCTGCAGCGCGGGCGCTGCGCAGAAATTCATTGCCGCGCGCGCCGGCGAGGCAGCGGCCGACAGCGCGAACGCGACGCAGGCCGTGAATGCCGGCGCGAACGCGCGCCAATGGGCCTGCCGTAGGTGCCTTGCGGCCATGCGATCCGGAAACACCTTGCGCACCATGCGGAACTCCTCGTTTGGCTGGATGGCGGTGTCAGATGTTAGCCGGACTTGGAGGCGACCGCGACCGCGCGCCATGGCACCCACTGCGGGGGCGGAAGCCATGGCGCGCGTCATGACGGGCTCGGCGAAGGCGGCGCCTGCCGTCAGGCGTAGTCGGACATCGGCACGCACGCGCAGAACAGGTTGCGGTCGCCGTAGACGTTGTCCGCCCGGCCGACCGGCGGCCAGTACTTGTTGCCGGCGGCCAGCGAGGCCACCGGCAACGCGGCCTGCTCGCGCGTGTAGGCGTGCGCCCACTCGTTGGCGGTAACCACTGCGGCGGTGTGCGGCGCATGGCGCAGCGGGTTGTCCTCGCGGTCGGCGCGGCCTTCCTCGACGGCGCGGATTTCCTCGCGGATCGCCACCATCGCGTCGATGAAGCGGTCCAGCTCTTCCTGCGATTCCGATTCGGTCGGCTCGACCATCAGCGTGCCCGGCACCGGGAAGCTCATGGTCGGCGCGTGGAAGCCGTAGTCCATCAGGCGCTTGGCGACGTCGTCGACGGTGATGCCGCTGCTGTCCTTGATCGGGCGCAGGTCGAGAATGCACTCGTGCGCGACCAGCCCGCCCTGGCCCGAATACAGCACCGGGTAGTGCGGCGCAAGACGCTTGGCGATGTAGTTGGCATTGAGGATCGCCACCTCGGTGGCGGCCGTCAGGTTGCGCGCGCCCATCATCGCGATGTACATCCACGAGATCGGCAGGATCGAGGCCGAGCCGTAGGGCGCCGCCGAGACCGTGCCGATGCCGTCGGCGCCGCGCGTGTAGCCGGTCGAGCGCTGGTTCGGCAGGAACTTCGCGAGATGCGTGCCGACCGCGACCGGGCCGACGCCGGGGCCGCCGCCGCCGTGTGGGATGCAGAAGGTCTTGTGCAGGTTCAGGTGGGACACGTCGCCGCCGAACTGGCCCGGCGCGGTCAGGCCGACCATCGCGTTCATGTTCGCGCCGTCCACGTAGACCTGGCCGCCGTGCGCATGCACGATCTCGCAGATCTCGCGCACGTTCTGCTCGAACACGCCGTGCGTCGACGGGTAGGTGATCATGATCGCGGCCAGGTTCGCGGCATGCTGCTCGGCCTTGGCCTTGAGATCGGCGAGGTCGACGTTGCCCTGCTCGTCGCAGGCCACCACCACCACCTTCATGCCGGCCATGTGGGCGGAGGCCGGGTTGGTGCCGTGCGCCGAGGCCGGGATCAGGCAGACGTCGCGATGGCCCTCGCCGCGCGAGGCGTGATAGGCGTGGATGATCAGCAGGCCCGCGTACTCGCCCTGCGAGCCGGCGTTCGGCTGCAGCGAGACGGCCGCGTAGCCGGTGGCCGCCACCAGCATCTGCTCGAGCTGGTCGATCATGGTGCGGTAGCCGACGGTCTGCTGTTCCGGTGCGAACGGGTGGATCTGGCCGAATTCGGGCCAGGTGACCGGCAGCATCTCGGAGGTCGCGTTCAGCTTCATGGTGCAGGAGCCGAGCGGGATCATCGAGCGGTCCAGCGCCAGGTCCTTGTCCGACAGGCTGCGCAGGTAGCGCAGCATCTCGGTTTCGGAATGGTGGCGGTTGAATACCGGGTGGCTCAGGTAGGCGCTCTGGCGTTCGCGATTGGCCGGCAGCACCGGCGTGCCGGGCAGGGCCGCTTCCAGCGCGTCCACCGACGGCGCGGCGGCGCCCGCCACCGAGGCGAACACGGCCAGCAGGTCGGCCAGGTCGGCGCGCGTGGTGGTTTCGTCGATCGAGATGCCCACCTGGGTGGCGCCGGCGTGGCGCAGGTTGATGCGCTTGGCGCGCGCGGCTTCGTGCAGCGCGGCGGCGTGCTGGCCGGCTTCGACCGTCAGCGTGTCGAAGAAGCTGTCGTTGACCAGCGTGTAGCCGAGCTGGGCGACGCCTGCGGCCAGCAGGCCGGCGATCCGGTTCACGCGCAGCGCGATGGTCTTCAGGCCGCGCGGGCCGTGGTAGACCGCGTAGGAGCTGGCCATGATCACCAGCAGAGCCTGCGCGGTACAGACGTTCGAGGTGGCCTTCTCGCGGCGGATGTGCTGTTCGCGCGTCTGCAGCGCCAGGCGCATGGCCGGCTTGCCCTGCGCATCGACCGTCACGCCCACCAGGCGGCCCGGCATCTGGCGCTTGAATTCGTCGCGCACGGCCAGGTAGGCCGCGTGCGGGCCGCCAAAGCCGACCGGCACGCCGAAGCGCTGGGTGTTGCCGACCGCCACGTCCGCACCCCATTCGCCGGGCGGCGCGAGCACGGTCAGGGCCAGCAGGTCGGCCGCCACCACCACGTGGCCGCCGGCCGCGTGCACGGCCTCGGTCAGCGCGCGGTAGTCGCGCACGTCGCCGTTCACGCCCGGGTACTGCAGCAGCACGCCGAACGCGTCGGCATCGGCGGCCTGCGCCGCCGGACCCGTCACCACCTCGATGCCGATCGGCTCGGCGCGGGTGCGGATCACTTCCAGCGTCTGCGGCAGCACGTCCTCGGCCACGAAGAAGCGGTTCGACTTGGGCTTGCCGTTGCGTTGCAGCAGGGTCATCGCCTCGGCGGCGGCGGTGGCTTCGTCCAGCAGCGAGGCATTGGCGATCGCCAGGCCGGTCAGGTCGGTGACCATCTGCTGGAAGTTCAGCAGCGCCTCCAGGCGGCCCTGCGAAATTTCGGGCTGGTAGGGGGTGTAGGCCGTGTACCAGGCCGGGTTCTCGAGCACGTTACGCAGGATCACGGCCGGCGTATGCGCGTTGTAGTAACCCTGGCCGATGAAGGACCGGAACACCTGATTCTGGTTCGCCAGCTCGCGCAGCGCGGCGAGTGCCTCGGCCTCGCTCTTGGGCTGCGTGAACGGGCCCAGCGGCAGCGTCTCGTCGCGACGGATCGCGGCGGGGATCACCGCATCGATCAGCACCGCGCGCGAGGCGAAGCCGAGCGTGTCGAGCATGGCCTGCTGGCTGGCGGCGTCGGGGCCGATATGACGTTCGGCGAACGCGTCGTGCGTTTCGAGCGCGGCGAGCGAGAGGGGCGTGCGGTTCATCAGGTGATCCGGATGGTCGAGCTTCATGGCATTCCTGCGGGTTGCGGCGCGCGCGCCGCTCGGGTCGAAAAGGGCTTAGCCGTCGATCAGCTTGCTGTACGCGGCCGCGTCGAGCAGATCGTTGGTGTTGGCACCGGGGGCGAGCTTGATCTTGAAGAGCCAGGCATCGTAGGCGTCTTCGTTGACCGACTCGGGCTCGTCGATCGCGTCCGAGTTGGAGGCGATGGTTTCGCCGGAAACCGGCGCGTAGATGTCGGAAGCGGCCTTGACCGACTCGACCACGCCGATCGCGTCGCCCGCCTTCACGTGCTTGCCGGCTTCGGGCAACTCGAGGAAGACGATGTCGCCGAGCGTGGCCTGGGCGTGGTCGGTGATGCCGACCGTCAGCGTGCCGTCGGCTTCGGTGCGGATCCACTCGTGTTCGTCGGTGTATTTCAGATCTGCCGGGACGTTGCTCATCGGATGCTCCTGATTGTGTTGTGCGTGTTGGAGACTCGTGCGCTCAGGCGGCCAATACCTTGCCGTTGCGCACGAACGGGAGTTTTACCACGCGCGCGGGAAGGTTTTTGTCGCGGATTCGCACCTGCACGGTGTCGCCGACGGCAACGCCGCCCGGCACGCGCGCGAACGCGATCGATTCCTGCATGGTGGGCGAGAAGGTGCCGCTGGTGATCTCGCCCTCGCCGTGGGCGGTGAGGACCTGCTGGTGGGCGCGCAGCACGCCGCCCGCCTTGCCGTTTTCCTTCTCGAGGATCAGGCCGACGAAGCCGGCGCGCTCACCGTGGGCCTCGAGCGCGGCGCGGCCGACGAACTTGCGCGGCGCCGACAGGTCGACGGTCCAGGCCAAGCCGGCGTCGAGCGGCGAGACCGTCTCGTCCATGTCCTGGCCGTAGAGGTTCATGCCGGCTTCCAGGCGCAGCGTGTCGCGCGCGCCGAGCCCGGCCGGGCGCACGCCGTGGGCGATCAGCGCGTTCCACAGCGCTTCCACATGGGCCGCCGGTACGATGATCTCGAAGCCGTCCTCGCCGGTGTAGCCGGTGCGCGCCACGGTCAGGTCGCCGAACGGCGTGGCAGCCACCTGGGCGGCGTTGAAGGGTTTCAGTTCGCTGGTGGCGGCGCGCGCGGCGGGCACCGTGTCCCAGGCCTTGGCGCGGGCGTTCGGGCCCTGCACGGCGACGATCGCCAGCTCGCGGCGCGGCGTGATCTCGAGGCCGAAGCCGCCTTCCTGGTTGAGGCGCTGGAACCAGGCGATGTCCTTCTCGGCGGTGCCCGCGTTGACCACGGTACGGAAGAAGGTTTCGGTGAAGTAGTAGACGATCAGGTCGTCGATCACGCCGCCTTCGGGGTTCAGCAGGCAGGAGTAGAGCGCCTTGCCCGGCGTCTGCAGCTTGCCGACGCTGTTGGCGATCGCGTGTTCGAAGAAGGCGCGGGTGCGCTCGCCGCAGAAATCGACCACGCACATGTGGGACACGTCGAACATCCCGGCATCGGTGCGCACGGCGCGATGCTCTTCCAGCTGGGAGCCGTAGTTGACGGGCATGTCCCAGCCGCCGAAGTCGACCATGCGGGCGTTGAGCGCGGCATGCGCGGCGTGGAGCGGGGGGTGTTTGAGTGCGGTCATCAGGGCCTCGAGGTTCCGTGCGGGCGGGTGCCCGGACGCGAAAACGATTCGGCAAGTGGGTGAGCCGCCGGCGCGCGATGCGCCCGTGGTTCCTTGTCAGCCCCTCTGTCCTCGATACCTGAGAGATTGCACCGCCGTCAGCCGGCCGATGCGCGCCCCTTCGGTGGGCAGCCTGCCGATGCTCGCGCACGTGGCTACTGCCGCTCTCCAGAGTACGAAAAACCTGACGCGCAACCTGGGTTGCGCGCGTGTGTTCCGACGCGGTCGGTCCTTTTGCCTGAGAGTTTGTGGGTTGCCCCTTCGGCGGCACGGCGGCCTGGATTCCAGGCTGTCGCACGCTCTCCCGACGCGTGCCGGCGAATGTACGCGAGGCCAAAGGGCTTGTCAATTTGCGCAAATTCACGTCGCTTGGCGACAGGCGGGCAGGGTGCGGATGCGGACCGAGCACGCCGAGACGCGGCTATCGGCGAGGGCGCGCGGCCTGGGGACAAATCGGTGGACAAGCCGTGGACAGGCTGTGGATTAGGCGGGGACAAGCATGCGCGAGGCAGTGGGCAAGCCGGCGGACAAGCCTGGGATAAAGCGTGGACAGGTCGTGGAAAGCCAGGGAACCAGCGTGGATAAAGCGGTGGAAAAGTGCGTGGACAAGCTGGGGAAAGGTGGGGATAAGCGTGGGACAAGTCGCGGCCGAGCCGCGTTGCGCAGGCCGGGGCGGGCAGCCGGCGCGATGCCGGCAGTCGCTACAGGGGGGATCGAAATCGAGGTCCGGAAGCAGCCTTTCGGGCGAGGCCGGTTGCGGCGGCCCGGGCCGGCCGACTAGCCTCAGACGCCGATCGCGCGCGCTGCCGTGTCGAGTTCCTGGTTCAGCACGCGCTACTCGTCGGCGGTCAGCCCGCCGCCATGCTGCGCGCTCATGTCGTTGGCTTCCTGGCGGATCACGCCGAGGCGCCGATGCAGCGCCTGACCCTGCGGCGGCGGATAGGAAGCGCCCGTAAATTCAATAAAATCAATGGCTTGCGACACACGTACACCTACTAGCACTTGCCAAGTGTACCTAGTGTATAGTCCGGAGCCATGACCATGCCGCCCAATACCCAGAAGCGCGGAAACATCTACTACTTCCGCCGCAAGGTTCCTGTAGACCTCCTCCGACACTATCCTAAACCTGTCCTGCTCGTCTCTCTGAGCACACCCGACTACGCGACCGCAAAGGCCCGGGCGGCGGCGATGACGGCTAAGACTGACCGCGAATTCGCGGATCTGCGCGGCCGGAAATCCGACACGTGGACGCCTCCGGCCCGCCTCCATATCCCTTTGGGAGAGATTGGCGCGGGAGCAGGAATTCACGGCCCACAAGGCACACCACGGCGCAGTAGACGACGCCCTACGGACCGCGCGCAAGACGACGAACAAGGTACTGTCCGCCGCCTCCCTCCCCTCTGTTGAGGATTTGGCGCTAAACGAATTCTTACAGACGGTGGAACTACCTCCACGCGCGTTAAATGAAGCCCCAGCAAAAGCGCGGCGGGAAGTAATCCGCATGGATTCGCCGGACTATCTGAAGAACCTTCGCCACGTCATCCCGTCTTGGATTCGTTGGAACTCACCCAAACCCAACGCCACTACTCGGACCGAGAAAGCTATAGACCTGTTCGAAGATGGATTTCCCTAAGGGCTATCCATTTAGCTCCACCTGAGCGATCATCGCAGGGTGAACGAGTTTCAATCATCCCCTCTTGGGGGCAT
>JAYFRU010000094.1:0-9511 GCA_040946965.1 Burkholderia sp.
CCGCGCGATGACGCGGCCGCATGGGGCGCGCCGGCCGCGGACGGGGCCGGCCGCGACGGGAGCGCCGTGCGGGCCGCGCCGTCGACGGCGCTCGGCGAGCGCGTGCGGGCGGCGATCCTCGACAGCCTCGCGCAGGCGCTCGCGATTGCGCGCGACGCAGTCGAACCCGACGTGCCGTTCGCCGATTACGGCGTCGATTCGATTCTCGGCGTCGGCTTCGTGCAGCAGATCAATGGCGCGCTGGGCCTCGCGCTGAACACGACCGTGCTGTTCGACCATACGACGGCCGAACGGCTCGCCGTGCACATCGAGACGTCGCAGCGCGACCGTCTGGCCGCGGACGGTCGCGCCGCGCAGGCGCGCATCGAGGGCGCGGCGCGCTCGCATGCCGCGTGTCGCGAACCGGCGGCACACGTGCTGGCGCGGGCCGACGCAATGGCACCCGTCGAGCGTGTGCGGCAAGCCGTGCTCGACGGGCTCGCGGAGGTCGTCGGCGTCGAACGCGACGCGATCGACGAGCACCTGCCGTTTTCCGACTACGGCGTCGACTCGATCCTCGGCGTCGGGTTCGTGCAGCGGATCAACCAGACGCTCGGCCTCGCGCTGAACACGACCGTCCTGTTCGATCACGCGAGCGTCGCGCGACTCGTCGCGCACGTGGTCGCGCAGCATGCGGGGCGGCTCGCGGCCGTCCCCGCGCCGGGGGACGCCGTGCCGCCGCGTGCCGTGGCCGATCACGCCGCCGTCGCGCGGCCTGCGGCGACGCGCGACGACAGCGCCGCGCGCTCGCCCGCGCCCGCGCCCGTCGATGGCATCGCGATCGTCGGGCTCTCGGGCCAGTTCCCGGGCGCCCGCGATGCCGACGAACTGTGGCGCAACATGACGACCGGCGTCGATCCCGTCACCGAACTGCCGCCGGCCTATCTCGCGCCCGACGCCTACCATCCCGACAAGCAGCCCGGTCGCAGCTACTGCAAGTGGGGCGGCGTGCTGGCGGAGCGCGACTGCTTCGATCCGATGTTCTTCAACCTCTCGCCGCGCGACGCCGAGTCGATGAATCCGCATCAGCGGCTGATCCTGCAGGAGAGCTGGCGCGCGCTGGAGGACGCCGGCTACGATCCGTCCGGCTTCGCCGACGGCCGGCTCGGCGTGTTCGTCGGCGCGGAGCCGAGCGGCTACTGGCACGAGACGTTCACGGGCGCGTCGGACGCGATCGTCGCGTCGCGCCTGTCGTATTTCCTCGATCTGAAAGGCCCGGCGCTCGTGGTCAACACCGGCTGCTCGTCGTCGGCCGTCGCGCTGCATCTGGCCTGCGAGAGCCTGCGCAGCGGCGAAACCCGGGTCGCGCTCGCGGGCGGCGTGTTCGCGGCGATGGGGCAGTCGATCCTCGTCGGTCTCGCGCAGACCGACATGCTGACCCATCGCGGCCGCTGCGCGTCCTTCGACGCCGACGCCGACGGCATGGTGATGTCCGAGGGCGTCGGCATGGTGTTGCTCAAGCCGCTGGCCGACGCGGTGGCGGACGGCGACGCGATCTACGGCGTGATCCGCGCGTCCGGCGCGAACCAGGACGGTGCGAGCAACGGCATCACCGCGCCGAGCGGCGCGGCGCAGGAAGCGCTGATCGTGGACGTTTATCGCCGCTACGCTATCGATCCGGCGCGCATCAGCTACGTCGAGACGCACGGCACCGGAACCAGGCTCGGCGATCCCGTCGAGGCGAACGCGCTGGTGCGCGCCTTCCGGCATTTCACGGACCAGTCGGGCTACTGCGCCGTGGGCAGCGTGAAATCGCACATCGGCCATACCTCGTCGGCCTCGGGCGTGATCGGGCTGATCAGCCTGCTGATGTGCCTGCGCCACCGGCGCCTGCCGGCGCTCCGGCATTTCCGGACGCTGAACCCGCTGATCGAGTTCGACGGCTCGCCGTTCTTCCCGCTGAGCGAATGGCGCGCCTGGGCGTCGCCCGACGGTGTGCCGCGCATGGCCGCGCTCAATTCGTTCGGCCACAGCGGCACCAACGTGCACGTCGTCGTCGAGGAATGGACGGGCGACGCGCCGCCGACGGCGCGCGCGGACGGCGACGCGCTGATCCTGCTGTCCGCGCGCGACCCGGCCCGCCTGCGCGAGGTCGCCGTCAACCTGCGCGACGCCGTGCGCGACCCGTCGCACGCGGCGGCGCTCGCCGACATCGCGCATACGCTGCGCGTCGGCCGTGAAGCGATGGCGTGCCGGCTCGCGCTCGTCGTCGCGAATACCGGCGCGCTGGCTGATGCGCTCGATGCATGGCTCGCGGCGCGTGACGCCGGCGCGCGGATCTGGTGCGGCGAGATCGAGCCGGGTCGCGCGCGTCAGCGCCGTGCACCCGACCCGGCGCGCACCGCGCGCGTGGATCGGGCGCTCGACGCGGCCGACTGGGACGCGCTGGCCGCCGCCTGGATCGACGGCATGCGTATCGACTGGGCGCGCCTGCGTCACGACGGGCCGCCGCCGCGCCGCGTGCATCTGCCGTCGTATCCGTTCGCGCGCGAGCGCTACTGGCGTCCGGCGTCCGACGCGGCCGCGCCGGACACGGCGCTGCATCCGCTCGTCCAGCGCAACGTCTCGACGCTCGGGTGCACGCGGTTCGCGACCACGCTGACGGGAGCCGAGCCGTGCCTGACCGATCACGTCGTCGCGTCGCGCAGCGTGCTGCCCGGCGTCGCGCATCTGGAAATGGCGCGCGCGGCCATCGAACTCGCCCTCGGCCAGCGCGAGGGCGTGCCCCGACTGCGGCTCGAGGACGTCGTCTGGGTGCGGCCGCTCGTCGTGACATCGCCGGTGGCGCTTGTCGTCGAGGTGCGCGAAACCATGCCGGGCGTGCTTGCCTATCGCATCGGCGCGCGGGATGCCGACGGTGGCGAGCAGCTTCACAGCCAGGGCCGCGCGTCGACCGCACTGCACGACGCGCCCGCGCCGCTCGATCTGGCGGCGCTCGGCGAGCGGATCGCCGGGACGGCGGTGACGGCCGAGGCCTGCTACGCGGCGCTCGAGGCGGCTGGCGTGCACTGCGGGCCGGCGCATCGCGCGCTTCATGCGTTGACGACGGGCGAGGCGGAAGTGCTTGCCGAACTGCGCCTGCCGGCCGTCGTGCAGGCGCAGGCCGGAGCCTATGTGCTGCATCCGTCGATGCTCGATGCAGCGCTGCAGGCGAGCGTCGCGCTGTCGCTCTCGACGACGGGCGGCGCACCCGCCGCGCTGCCGTTCGCGCTGACGTCCCTCGACATCTATGGTCCGTGTCACGGCGAGGCGTGGGTCTGGATCCGCTTCGCGCCGGCCGAACCGGACGGCGGGCCGCGTCGCCTCGACATCGACCTGTGCGATGCGCGCGGCGAGGTGTGCGCGCAACTGCGCGGCTTGACGTCGCGCGACAGCGGCGGTGACCCCCAGTCGCGGCCCGACGGGCGCGCCAGCACGCTGCGCGTGCCGCAGGCGCACGCCGACGGGGCGTGTCTACGCATGCGGATCGACGCCGCGACGCCGCTCCTGCGCGACCACAGCGGGATCGTGCCGGCCGCGATGCTGGTCGAGGTCGCGCGCGCGGCGGCGGACCGGCGCGCCGGGCGCATCGTCGAACTGGCCGATGTGATCTGGCCCAGGCCGCTGCTGGCCGACCCGGCGCGAGGCGACGCGCGCGCGGTGCTGCGATTTGACGACGCGGCGCAGACCTTCACGCTGACGGGCGACGGCGACGAAGTCGTCTGCCAGGGACGCGCGGTCCATGCGGGCGCGCCGGCGGCGTCGGAGGTCGTGTTCGACGTCGATGCGATCGCGCGCCGCTGTCCGGTCACGCTCGACGCGGCCGCGTGCGATGCGCGGCTCGCCGGCACGCATGGTCCGTCATTGCTGAGCCTGCGCGCGCTGCGCCATGGCGAGGACGAGGCCCTGGCGACGCTGGCGTTGCCCGACGCGTGGCACGACGGCGAGACGCACGATGCGCATCCGGTCATGCTGAACGGCGCGATGCTGGCGGGCGTGGTGTGGAGCCTGCTCGGCCGCGCCGACACCCGGCTGCCGATGCCGTTCGGCGTGGCGCGCATCGTGCTGCGCCGTCCGCTCGGCGCGCACGCGACGGCCTACCTGCGCCGCAGCCGCGACGCCGAGGCGGCCGGGCCGCGCGCGACGCTCGACATCGATCTGCTCGACGAGGCGGGCCGCAGCGCGGTCTCGCTGGAACGGCTGACGCTCGTGTATCCGCAACAGCGCGATGCGCTGGTGTTCGCCGCGCCCGTGTGGCGCGCCCGGGCGCTGCCGCGCGTCGCCGGGACCGGCGCGACGCCGTTCGTGGTGCTGGCGGGCGATCAGCCGGCCGTGGCGCAGGCGCTGCGCCGCGCATGGCCGACGGCGCGGATCGAGACGCTGCCGTCGCCGGGCGACGCGCCCGCGCCGGCCGTGCAGCGCGCGGTGCAGTGCCTGATCGACGCCGTGCAGGCCGCGCTCGCGAGCCGTGACGGTGACTTCGCGCCCTGGCTCGTGCTGCTGCCCGACGATGGGCGGCATTGGGCCTATGGCGCGCTCGCCGGTCTGTTGAAGACGATCCGCCTGGAGCACGCGCGGATCGTCACCCGGCTGGTTCGCCACCGCGCGCACGACGAGCCGGCGGCGACGGCGCTCGTCGCGGCGCTGGCGACGGAATGCGCGGCCGCGCACGAGCCGGTCGAGGTTCGCTACGACGCCGACGGCGGCCGGGAGGTCGCGGCGCTCGTCGAGGCGACGCCGGCCGGGACGGCGCTCGACGGCCCGACGTTCCGCGCGGGCGACGTGGTCTGGATCACGGGCGGTCTGGGCGGGATCGGCCGCCGGATCGCGCGCCATCTCGGGCTCGCGCGGGGCGTGCGCATCGCGCTCAGCGGCCGCTCGCCGCTCGCCGGTGACGGCGCGGCTTTCGTCGCCCAGCTCGAACGCGACGGCGTGCAGGTGCTGTACGTCGAGGCCGACGCCGCCGAGCCGGCGTCGGTCGCGCGCGCGCTCGCCGCGATTGAACGGCGCTTCGGCGCGCTGAACGGCGTCGTGCACAGCGCGGGCGTGATCGACGACGACTACCTCGCCAACAAGCGGCCCGAGCAGGTGGCGCGGGTGCTGCGGGCGAAGGTCGACGCCGCCTGGGTGCTCGACGCGGCGACGCGGGCGCACCGGCTCGACTATTTCGTGGTGTTCTCATCGATCGCCGGGGCGCTCGGCAATCCCGGACAGGCCGACTATGCGGCTGCGAACGCGTTTCTCGACAGCTTCGCCGCCTGGCGCGACGCGGAAGTGCGCGCCGGGCGGGGCAGCGGCCGCACCGTCTCCCTGAACTGGCCGCTCTGGCGCGACGGCGGCATGCAGATGGGCCGGCACGGCGAAGCGCTGATGCAGCAAGCGACCGGCATGGTGGCGATGGACAGCGCATCGGGTTGCGAGGCCTTCGAGCGTTGCCTGCGCGGCGACGGCGCGCAATGGCTCGTCGCGTTCGGTCATCCGGCGGCGATCCGGCGTGGCCTGCTCGGCCTGCGCGACGACGCGCCCGAGGTCGCGGTCGCGCCGGATCGGCACGCGGCGGACGGCGCGGGCGCGGCGCGCGCGCCGGAAGACGACGCGGCGCTCGTCAAGGCGCTCGGCGCGGCGCTGATCCGGCTGGTCGCGCAGATCCAGCGGATTCCGCTCGACAAGATCCGGCTGACGCGCGAGCTGTCCGACTACGGTTTCGATTCGATCCGCTTCACCGAATTCTCGAATGCGCTGAATGCACGCTACGGCCTGACGCTGATGCCCACGCTGTTTTTCGAGATCGCGGATCTCGCGTCGCTCGCCGACCATCTGATCGCGCGGCACCGTGACGCGATCGCGGCGCGGCACGCGGACCAGCCGACGGCCCCGCTGGCGATGGCGGCCAGTGCGCCGCGCGCGCATGCGGCTGCGGTCCCGACCGGCGACGCGGCGCGCGCCGCCGAGGCGGCCGGCGTATCCGTGCCGCCTGCGCCCGACAACCCGGCCGACGCGGCATCCGCGCGGGCCGACGCCGCGATCTCGTCGACGGCGGCGTTCGACACCGCGCCGCCGACCGCGTCCCTCGCCTCCGATGCGATCGCCGTGATCGGGATCGGCGGGCGCTTTCCCGGCGCGACCGATCTCGACGATCTGTGGGGCAAGCTCCGCGACAACGCCGACCTGATCGACGAAGTGCCGGCCTCGCGCTGGGACTGGCGGGCGATCCACGGCGATCCGCATCGCGAGCCGGGCAAGACGCGCGTGAAGTGGGGCGGGTTCGTGACCGACGCCGATTGCTTCGACGCGCGCTTTTTCGGCATCTCGCCCGCAGAAGCGGAAACGCTCGATCCGCAGTTGCGCCTGTTCCTCGAAACGACATGGGCGACGCTCGAGGACGCCGGCTACCGGGCCAGCGCGCTGGCCGGCAGTCGCACCGGGGTATTCGCGGGCGTGTCGACCTCGGACTACAAGGATCTTCTCAACGAGGCGCGCGGCTGCGGCGCGCTGAGCACGCCCGCCGAGCCGTTTCCGTTCATGGTCGCGAACCGCGTGTCGTACTGGTTCAACTTCCGGGGGCCGAGCGAGTCGATCGACACGGCGTGCTCCAGCTCGCTGATCGCCTTGCACCGCGCGGTCGAGAGCCTGCGCCTCGGTCATTGCGATCTCGCGATCGCGGGCGGCGCGAGCCTGCTCGCGCATCCGCGCATCACGATCGCGTCGAGCCAGGCGGGCATGCTGAGCGAGGACGGCCGCTGCATGACCTTCGATGCCCGCGCGAACGGCTACGTGCGCAGCGAGGGCGTCGCCGCGGTATTGCTCAAGCCGCTCGCGCGCGCGCTCGCCGACGGCGATCCGATCCACGGCGTGATCCGCGCGAGCGCCGAGAACCACGGCGGCCGCTCGGCCTCGCCGACCGCGCCGAACGGCGACGCGCAGCGGCAACTGCTGGTCGACGTCTACGGCCGCGCGGGCGTCGATCCGCGCAGCGTCGACTACATCGAGGCGCACGGCACCGGCACGTCGCTCGGCGATCCGATCGAAGTCAACGCACTGAAAGCCGCGTTCGCGGAACTGCACGGCGCGCGCGGTCTCGCGCTGCCCGACGCGCCATATTGCGGGCTCGGCTCGATCAAGACCAATCTCGGCCATCTCGAGGCCGCGGCCGGCGTCACAGGGCTGATCAAGGTCCTGCTGATGCTGCGGCATCGCATGCTGCCGGGCAATCCGCATCTGCGCGAGCCGAATCCGTATCTGCAACTCGACGGTACGCCGTTCTACCTGCTGCGCGACACGCGCGACTGGCCCGCGCGCCGCGACGAGCAGGGGCGGACGCTGCCGCGTCGCGCGGGCGTCAGCAGCTTCGGCGTGGGCGGATCGAATGCACACGTGGTGGTCGAAGAATACGTGCCGGCCGTCGCGCCCGCGCGCGCCCAAACGCGCGGCGCGCCGGTCGCGATCGTGTTGTCGGCCAGAAGCGACGCCCAGCTCGATGCGGCGGCGGCGGCGCTGCTACGCGCCGTCGAGCGCGCGGGCGACGCGCTCGCGCTCGACGACCTGGCGCTCACGCTGCAGGTCGGGCGCGAGGCGATGCCGTACCGGCTCGCCTTCGCGGCCGCGTCGCTCGACGAGGTCGCGTGCGGATTGCGCGGCGGCGCGGCCGAAGGCCCGCTCGTCCGGCGCGGGCGCGTCGACCATCAGGGCGACGATGCGTCGCGCTTCGGCGAGGACGAGGACGTCGCGACGCTCGTTCGAACCTGGGCCGAGAAGGGCAAGCTCGACAAGCTGCTCGCCGCCTGGGTGGACGGGGTCGAGGTGGACTGGACGCAGTGGCCGCGCGCGGCGTCGGCGCGGCGCATCGCGCTGCCGACCTATCCGTTCGCGCGCGAGCGTTACTGGATTCCCGGCGCGCCCGAGGCCGCGCCTGCGACGCCGGAAGTACTGGATGCGCCCGATGCATCCGGCGTCGCGATCTTCGAGGAGGTGTGGGTCGAGGAGGCCGCGCCGTCCGCGCCGGGGGGGCTGCTCGGCGTGGTGGCGTGCTTCGTCGACGACGCGTCGCATCGCGCGGTGCTCGAGACGCAACTGCGCGCGCTCGACGCCGACGCGCGGCTCGTGTTCATCGAAGCGGGTGACACGACGGCCACGCTGTCGGACACGCATTACCGGATCGTGCGAAGCGATCCGCGCGCCTACGCGCAGACCTTCGCCGCAGTGCGCGCGCGTTTCGGCGCGCTCGACGCGGTGCTTTATCTGTGGCCGCTCGACGACGCGCGCTGGATCGTCGACGTCGAACCGGTCCTGCATCTGCTGCAGGCCGTCGACACGAGCGGCGCGAAGCCGCGCAAGGTGATCCTGTCGGGCGCCTATGCCGATGCGCTCGAACGCTGTCATCTCGACGCGTGGATCGCGTTCGAGCGGTCGCTCGACGCGTCGCTGCCCGATACGCAGGTGGCCGTCATGTTCCGCGCGTCCGCCGCGCCCAACGGGGCGGCGGCCGACACGGCGCGCCGCGACTGGGCGCGGCTGCTCGGCGACGCGTTGCGTGCGCCGCGCGTGCATAGCGCGCATCACGCGGACGGGCGCCGCCGCGTGCCGCGTCTCGCGCCCGTCGCGCTCGAAGCCGGGGCAGAGATCGCGTCCGCCGCGCCGATCCGTCAGCGGGGCGTCTATCTGATCACGGGCGGCTGCGGCGGCCTGGGCATGATCGTCGCCACGCATCTGGCGTCGCGCTACGGCGCGCGACTCGTGCTGACGGGCCGCTCGGCGCCCGGCCCGGCGAGCGCGCGCTGCATCGAGACGCTGACGGCGCTCGGGGGCTCGGCCGATTACGTGCAGGCCGACGCGGCCGACGCTGCGGCGATGCGCGCGGCCGTCACGCATGCACGGCAACGCCACGGCGGGCTCGACGGCGTGTTCCACGTGGCGGGCGTCGCCGGTGCGGCCGAGCTGCGGCACGCGCGTCCCGACGCATTCCGACGCGTGCTCGAGGCGAAGATCGCCGGGACCCGCGTGCTCGATGCGATCGCCGACGAACACGCGCTCGACTTCCTGTGCTGTTTCTCGTCGTCGTCCGCAGTGCTCGGCGATTTCGGTTCCTGCGACTATGCGCTCGGCAATCGCTTCCAGACCGTGTTCATGGCGGCCCGCGACCGGGCGCGAGGCGGCGGGGCCAGGCGGCTCGCGATCAACTGGCCGCTGTGGCGCGACGGCGGCCTGCGCGCCGGCGACGCCGAACAGACCGCGTTCTACCTGAGCACGAGCGGCCAGCGCGCGCTGCCGTCCGACGAGGGCGTGGCGCTGCTCGAACGCCTGCTCGCGCAGGACGGCGCGCAGTATCTGGTGCTGGCGGGGCAACCCGAACGACTGCGACGGATCGCGGCGGCGGCCGGCGGGGGGGCGCCCCCCCCGCCCGCCGCGGCGCCCCCCCCCCCCCCCCCCACCAACCACCCCCCCCCACCCCCCCCCCCCCAAAAAAAAAAAATATAAAAAAAAAACCCACAAAAAA
>JAYFRU010000095.1:0-9510 GCA_040946965.1 Burkholderia sp.
AGGCGTCCTTCGATCATCGACCCCTGCTGGAAACAGGCTACGCTTTGGTGATGTCATGATTTACGCGAATATCAATAGCTGACCCGTGCGGGCGCGCCAGGCACCCGCCGCGCCGCCACGGCGCCCGTCCCCCGATTCACGACGCGCGAGCGTCCCCGAACGAGATAGCGATTCCCGACATGAGCAACAAGAAAGCCGATTCGAAACCGCAGGCCAAGTATCCGGTCAACCTGCTCGACACGCCGTTCCCGATGCGCGGCGACCTGCCCAAGCGCGAGCCCCAATGGGTGCAGGACTGGGAGGACCGCGGCCTCTACGAGAAGATCCGCGCGGCCAGCGCCGGCCGGCCGAAGTTCATCCTGCACGACGGCCCGCCCTACGCGAACGGCGACATCCACCTCGGCCACGCGGTCAACAAGATCCTCAAGGACATCGTCGTCAAGTCGCGCAACATGGCCGGCTTCGACGCGCCCTACGTGCCGGGCTGGGACTGCCACGGCATGCCGATCGAGATCCAGATCGAGAAGCAGTTCGGCAAGTCGCTGCCGGCCGCCAAGGTGCAGAAGAAGGCCCGCGCCTACGCCACCGAGCAGATCGAGAAGCAGAAAATCGGCTTCAAGCGGCTGGGCGTGCTCGGCGACTGGAAGAACCCCTACAAGACCATGAACTTCCAGAACGAGGCGGAGGAATTGCGCGCGCTCGGCAAGATCATCGAGAAGGGTTTCGTCTATCGCGGCCTGAAGCCGGTCAACTGGTGCTTCGATTGCGGCTCGGCACTGGCCGAGGCCGAGGTCGAGTACAAGGACCGCACCGATCCGACCATCGACGTGATGTTCCCGTTCGCCGAAGCCGAGCGTACCGCCCAGGCCTTCGGCCTGCCGGCGCTGCCGCGCGCCGACGGCAGCATCGTGATCTGGACCACCACGCCCTGGACGATCCCGGCCAACCAGGCGCTCAACGCGCATCCGGAAATCGTCTACGCGCTGGTCGACACGCCGCGCGGCCTGCTGATCCTCGCCGAGGAGCGCGTCGCCGCCTGCCTGGAAGCCTTCAAGCTGAGCGGCAAGGTAATCGCCACCGCGCCCGGCGAGAAGCTCTCGGGCCTGCGCTTCCATCACCCGATGGCCGGCTCGCATCCGGGCTACCAGCGCACCTCGCCGGTCTACCTCGGCGACTACGTCACCACCGACACCGGCACCGGCATCGTCCACTCCTCGCCGGCCTACGGCGTGGAGGATTTCGTCTCCTGCAAGGCGCACGGCATGAGCGACGCCGACATCATCAATCCGGTGATGGGCGACGGCCGCTACATCGAATCGCTGCCGCTGTTCGGCGGCCTGCAGATCTGGGATGCGAACCCGAAGGTGGTCGAGGCGCTGGAAGCGGCCGGCACCCTGCTGCGCAGCGAGAAGTACACCCACAGCTACATGCACTGCTGGCGCCACAAGTCGGCGATCATCTACCGCGCGACCTCGCAATGGTTCGCCGGCATGGACACCCAGCCGAACGACGGCGGCCGCACGCTGCGCGAAGTCGCGCTGCAGGGCGTCGAGGACACCGCCTTCTACCCCGCCTGGGGCAAGCAGCGCCTGTACAGCATGATCGCCAACCGGCCGGACTGGACGCTGTCGCGCCAGCGCCAGTGGGGCGTGCCGATGGCCTTCTTCGTGCACAAGGAAACCGGCGAGCTGCATCCGCGCACGCTAGCGTTGCTCGAGGAAGTGGCCAAACGCGTCGAGGCCGGCGGTATCGAGGCCTGGCAGACGCTGGATGCGCGCGAGCTGCTCGGCGACGAAGCCAATCTCTACGAGAAGAACCGCGACACGCTCGACGTCTGGTTCGACTCGGGCACCACGCACTGGCACGTGATGCGCGGCTCGCACAAGGACGCGCTGCAGTTCCCGGCCGACCTCTACCTGGAAGGCTCGGACCAGCATCGCGGCTGGTTCCACTCCTCGCTGCTGACCGCCTCGATGATCGACGGCCGCGCGCCCTACAAGGGCCTGCTCACGCACGGCTTCACGGTGGACGGCGAAGGCCGCAAGATGAGCAAGTCGCTCGGCAACGGCATCGACCCGCACGAGGTGTCGAACCGCCTGGGCGCGGAAATCGTGCGCCTGTGGATCGCCTCGACCGATTACTCGGGCGAGCTGGCGATCTCCGAGGAAATCCTCAAGCGCGTCACCGAGGGTTATCGCCGGATCCGCAACACGCTGCGTTTCCTGCTGGCCAACCTGTCGGACTTCGACTATGCGAAAGACGCGCTGCCGGCCACCGAATGGCTCGAGATCGACCGCTACGCGATCGCTTTCTCGGCCCAGCTGCAGACCGAGCTGCTCGCGCACTACGAGAAATACGAGTTCCACCCGATCGTGGCGAAGCTGCAGACCTACTGCTCGGAAGACCTCGGCGGCTTCTACCTCGACGTGCTGAAAGACCGGCTCTACACCAGCGCGCCCGCCTCGCCGGCGCGCCGCTCGGCGCAGACCGCGCTCTACCACGTCACGCAAGGCCTGCTGCGGGTGCTCGCGCCCTTCCTCTCGTTCACCGCCGAGGAAGCCTGGAAGGTGTTCCAGCCGACCAGCGAGACGATCTTCACGGAAACCTACTACGCTTACCCCGAGATCGACGGCGCGGCCGCTTTGCTCGACAAGTGGACGCTGCTGCGCGCGGTGCGCGCGGACGTGACCAGGGCGCTGGAGGAAGCGCGTACCGCGAACCGGATTGGCTCCTCGCTGCAGGCCGAGGTCGAGATCCGCGCGAGCAGCGCGCGCCACGCGGCGCTCGCGAGCCTCGGCGAGGACCTCAAGTTCGTGCTGATCAGCTCGGCGGCCACTGTCACCCAGGTGGACGCGGAAGCCGACGAAGCCGTCGACGTGGCCGCCTCGACCTACCAGAAGTGCGAGCGCTGCTGGCATTACCGCGCCGATGTGGGCGCGCATGCGGAGCACCCGACGCTGTGCGGCCGCTGCTTCTCCAACCTCTTTGAAAACAGCGAAACCCGGAGCGCTGCATAACCATGGCGAAAACCCTGTCGAAATCCACTGGCGGCGCGCTCGCGCCGTGGCTTGGTATTTCGCTGATCGTGATCCTGTTCGACCAGCTGTCAAAAATCGCGGTGCTGAAGACCTTCAGCTACGGCGCGATGCATGCGCTGACCGGCTTCTTCAACCTGGTGCTGGTCTACAACTGCGGCGCGGCCTTCGGCTTCCTGTCGGCCGCCAGCGGCTGGCAGCGCTGGGCCTTCACGGCGCTGGGCATCGGCGCGACCCTGGTGATCTGCTACCTGCTCAAGCGCCATGGCCACCAGCGGCTGTTCGGCCTGTCGCTGGCGCTGATCCTGGGCGGCGCGCTCGGCAACGTGATCGACCGGCTGATGTACGGCCATGTGATCGACTTCTTCGACTTCCACGTCGGCGGCTGGCACTGGCCCGCCTTCAACCTGGCCGATTCGGCGATCACCATCGGTGCGATCCTGCTGATCTACGACGAGCTGCGCCGCGTGCGCGGCACGCTCTGAAGCGCCGGCACGCGCCGGCGCGCGAGCGCTGCCAGGCGCCGCGCGGTAAATTACGGGGGCCGGGCCTTGGGGCGCCGGCCCGTTTCATTCGTGGAGGTCCAGTTGGAACACCAGGAACTCGCAGGAAAACATCTCGTCGTCGGCCTGACGGGCGGCATCGCCTGCTACAAGATCGCCGAGCTCACGCGCCTGTTGACCAAGGCCAGCGCGACCTTGCAGATCGTCATGACCGAGGCGGCCACCCAGTTCATCACGCCGGTGACCATGCAGGCGCTGTCGGGGCGGCCCGTCTACACCAGCCAGTGGGATGCGCGCGTCGACAACAACATGGCGCATATCGACCTGTCGCGCGAAGCCGATGCGATCCTGATCGCGCCGGCCTCCACCGACTTCCTCGCCAAGCTCGCCCACGGTTTCGCCGACGACCTGCTCTCGACGCTGTGCATCGCGCGCGATTGCCCGCTGCTGGTGGTGCCGGCGATGAACCGCCAGATGTGGCAGAACCCGGCCACCCAGCGCAATGCCGCGCAGCTGCGCGGCGACGGCGTCTCGGTGCTGGGCCCCGATTCGGGCGCGCAGGCCTGCGACGAGGTGGGCGACGGCCGCATGCTGGAGCCGGCCGCCATCTACGAGGCGATGGTCTCGCACTTCCGGCCCAAGCGGCTCGCCCACAAGCGCGTGCTGATCACCGCCGGCCCGACCTTCGAGCCGCTCGACCCGGTGCGCGGCCTGACCAACCTGTCCAGCGGCAAGATGGGCTTCGCGCTGGCACGCGCGGCCCAGCAGGCCGGTGCCGAGGTGCATCTGGTGGCAGGCCCGGTCCACCTGGCCACGCCCTGGGGCGTCTACCGCGAGGACGTGCAAACCGCCCAGCAGATGCACGACGCGGTGATGCATGCCGTGCCCGACGCGGACCTGTTCATCGCGGTGGCCGCCGTGGCCGACTGGCGCGTCGCGCAGCCGGCCGCGCACAAGATCAAGAAGACCGCCGATCGCAAGATGCCGGTGCTCGAGTTCGTCGAGAACCCCGACATCCTGGCCAGCGTGGCCGCCCTACCCGACGCGCCCTACTGCGTCGGCTTCGCGGCCGAGAGCGGCGAGCTCGCGGTGCATGGCGAGGAGAAGCGCCGCCGCAAGCGGGTGCCGCTGCTGATCGGCAACCTCGGCCCGCTGACCTTCGGCCTCGACGACAACGAAGTCGTGCTGTTCGAGGCCGCCGGCACCACGCGCTTGCCGCGCGAGGCCAAGGCCACGCTCGCGCATGTGCTGATCGAGGAGATCGCCAAGCGCCTGCCCGATACAGGCCTGATCTGACGCATTCCACTGCCGGGCGCCCGCATGCGACACGGGCCGCCCGGCGATTCCTTCCAGCCTCCTCCCAGCGACCTGCCGGATGAAACTCGACCTGAAGATCCTCGACGCGCGCATGCGCGACTACCTGCCGAACTACGCCACGCCAGGCAGCGCGGGCCTCGACCTGCGCGCCTGCCTAGATGCGCCCATCACGCTGAAACCGGGCGACACCGTCCTGGTGCCAACGGGCCTAGCGATCCACGTGGCCGACCCCGGCTACGCCGCGCTGATCCTACCGCGCTCGGGCCTCGGCCACAAGCACGGCATCGTGCTCGGCAACCTGGTCGGCCTGATCGATTCCGACTACCAGGGCCAGCTGATGGTCTCGACCTGGAACCGCGGGCAGACCGAGTTCGTGCTGAACCCGTTCGAGCGCCTGGCGCAACTGGTGATCGTGCCAGTGGTGCAGGCCAGCTTCAACATCGTCGAGGATTTCGCACAGAGCGAGCGCGGCGAGGGCGGTTTCGGCAGTACCGGCCGCCAGTAGGCCAGTAAGCTTCCAGCCGATTCACCGCCCGAGCCGGCGGCGAATCGACAATCGGCGGCACAAAGGAAAACGGCGCGGGATTCGCATCCCGCGCCGTTTGTTCATTGCGCCATGGCTGAAGCCCTACCGCGCCTCACTCCACTTCGACCGTTTCCTCGCTCGGCTTCGGCGGTTCGGCCGAATTGTCGAAGGACAGCTGCACGGCGTTGTTTTCGTCGACATCGACGGTCACGCGGCCGCCGTTGACGAGCTTGCCGAACAGCAGTTCGTCGGCCAGCGCGCGACGGATCGTGTCCTGGATCAGGCGCTGCATCGGTCGCGCGCCCATCAGCGGATCGAAGCCGTTCTTCGACAGGTACTTGCGCAGCACGTCGGTGAAGAGCGCGTCGACCTTCTTCTCGTGGAGCTGGTCCTCGAGCTGGATCAGGAACTTGTCGACCACGCGCATGGTGATTTCCTCATCGAGCGAGCGGAAGCTGATCGTCGCATCCAGGCGGTTGCGGAACTCCGGCGTGAAGAAGCGCTTGATCTCCGACATCTCATCGCCGACTTCGCGACGCGTGGTGAAACCAATGGTGCCCTTCTGCATCGACTCGGCGCCCGCGTTGGTCGTCATGATGATGATGACGTTGCGGAAATCCGCCTTGCGGCCGTTGTTGTCGGTCAGCGTGCCGTGGTCCATCACCTGCAGCAGCACGTTGAAGATGTCCGGGTGCGCCTTCTCGATTTCGTCGAGCAGCAGCACGCAGTGCGGCTTCTTGGTGACAGCCTCGGTCAGCAGGCCGCCCTGGTCAAAACCGACGTAGCCCGGCGGCGCGCCGATCAGGCGGCTGACCGCGTGACGCTCCATGTACTCGGACATGTCGAAGCGGATCAGCTCGATGCCGAGCGTGAACGCGAGTTGGCGCGCCACCTCGGTCTTGCCGACGCCGGTCGGGCCCGAGAACAGGAAGGCGCCGATCGGCTTGTCGAGCTTGCCGAGGCCCGCGCGCGCCATCTTGATCGCCGCAGCCAGCGCGTCGATCGCCGGATCCTGGCCGAACACCACGCTCTTCAGGTCGCGATCGAGCGTCTGCAGCTTGCTGCGATCGTCCTGCGACACGCTTTGCGGCGGGACACGCGCGATCTTCGAGATGATTTCCTCGATCTCGGACTTGCCGATGGTCTTCTTCTGCTTCGACTTCGGCAGGATCCGCTGGGCCGCGCCCGCTTCGTCGATCACGTCGATCGCCTTGTCAGGCAGGTGACGGTCGGTGATGAAGCGTGCCGACAACTCGGCGGCGGCCGACAACGCGCCCGACGAATACTTCACGCCGTGGTGCTCCTCGAAGCGCGACTTGAGCCCGCGCAGGATCGCCACCGTCTGCTCGACCGAAGGCTCGTTGACGTCGACCTTCTGGAAGCGCCGCGACAGCGCCGCGTCCTTCTCGAAGATGCCGCGATACTCGGTGAAGGTGGTCGCGCCGATGCACTTCAGGTTGCCCGAGGACAGCGCCGGCTTGAGCAGGTTCGACGCGTCGAGCGTGCCGCCCGAGGCCGCGCCCGCGCCGATCAGCGTGTGGATCTCGTCGATGAAGAGGATCGCGTGCGGGCGCTCCTTCAGTTCCTTGAGCACCGTCTTCAGGCGCTGCTCGAAATCGCCGCGATACTTGGTGCCCGCCAGCAGCGCGCCCATGTCGAGCGAGAACACCTGGGCATTGGCCAGGATGTCCGGCACCTCGCCGCGCGTGATGCGCCAGGCCAGGCCCTCGGCGATCGCGGTCTTGCCGACGCCGGCCTCGCCAACCAGCAGCGGGTTGTTCTTGCGACGGCGGCAGAGCACCTGCACCACGCGCTCGACCTCGGTCTCGCGACCGATCAGCGGATCGATGCGACCGTCCTTGGCCATCTGGTTCAGGTTCTGCGTGAACTGCGCGAGCGGGGTTTCCTTCTGCGCGTTCGCGTCTTCCGATTCGGGCGCGCCATCGCCGGCCTTGGCCGCGTCCGCACTACCCGTCTTCGCGATCCCGTGCGAGATGAAGTTCACCACGTCCAGGCGGGTGACGCCCTGTTGCTGCAGGTAGTAGACCGCGTGCGAATCCTTCTCGCCGAAGATCGCCACGAGCACGTTCGCGCCCGTCACTTCCTTCTTGCCGTTCGAGGTGGATTGCACGTGCATGATCGCGCGCTGGATCACGCGCTGGAAACCGAGCGTCGGCTGAGTGTCGACGTCCTCGGTGCCCGGCACCGTGGGTGTGTTGTCGTGGATGAAGTTGCGCAGGTTCTGGCGCAGGTCCTCGATATTGGCCGCGCAAGCGCGCAGCACTTCGGCCGCGGTCGGATTGTCGAGCAGCGCCAGCAATAGGTGTTCGACGGTAATGAACTCGTGCCGCGCCTGGCGCGCTTCCATGAACGCCATGTGCAGGCTGACTTCCAATTCCTGGGCAATCATGTTTCCTCCATCACGCACTGCAGCGGATGCCCTGCCTGCCGCGCATGGCTAACGACTTGCTCAACTTTGGTCGACGCGATGTCCCGCGTATAGACCCCACATACCCCCCGCCCCTCGCGATGGACCTTGAGCATGATCTGCGTCGCGGTCTCGCGATCCTTCTTGAAGTACTCCTGCACCACCATGACGACGAATTCCATCGGGGTGAAATCGTCGTTCAGCAGCACCACCTTGTACATCGAAGGTGGCTTCAGCTTCTGCTCGCTACGTTCCAGGACGGTGTTGTCCTGCTTGTCCGGGATAATCGCCATACACCCATTCTAAACAACTCGGATAGGCCCGCAATCCTGTCATAAACCAGCCTTGCGGCCGGCACCGTTTAGCCTGCATGCTCACAGACTCGCACCACTCGCACGCCGCGAAAACCGGCTCGCGGCGCCGACTTCCGAAGGTGTCCGCAACCCGGCAGGTAGCCCGTGTCGCGACGCGTGGATCGAGTATCCCATATTCCCGCCAAGCTTGAAGGCCTGTCGCCCGAGCATGCTATATGGACCGATTATGGGGCTTTTCAAGCACCCTCGCTTGGCACCCGTATGACAGTGGAAAGCGGGATAAACCCTGAAAATGGGTTCTTTACAACGGCCCCCAAACCACCGACAAATTCCCCTTGACACTCAAATAAAGAGCGCCAACAATCAAGCTGGCACTTTTTTCAATCTGTCTTTTTTGACGACGGAGAATGGGCCGAGGTGAGCTTGTGAGGGGGGAACGGCTGCATTTGCCGGTCGTTTAGCTTTTCGAGCGTGCTCGTGGTAACGACTGAGTGACAGGGGAAGTAGGTATGGCAACTGGTATTGTCAAATGGTTCAATGACGCGAAGGGCTTCGGCTTCATCACGCCCGACGAAGGCGGCGAAGATCTGTTTGCACATTTCTCGGCGATCAACATGCAGGGTTTCAAGACCCTGAAGGAAGGCCAGAAGGTGAGCTTCGAGGTCGTCCAAGGCCCGAAGGGCAAGCAGGCTTCGAACATCCAGGCAGCCTGAGCGCATTGGATTCTCGATAAAAAACCCGGCTCGGAGCCGGGTTTTTTTTGCGCCTTTTTCGTGCTTGCCTACGCGTTTCCGGTCGGCCTCGCCTGAAACCGACAGTTTCTTCTAGTCACATCCGGCCCGGCGCTCAGACCACCTTCAGCGTACCCATCATGCCGAGGTCCTCGTGTTCGAGGATATGGCAGTGGAACATGCGCTCGCCCATCTCGTGCTGGACCATCGCGATGCGAACCGTCTCGCCCTTCCTCACGTTCACAGTATCGCGCCATACGCGATAAGGCTCCGCCGTGCGCCGGCCGCAGTACTCGCGCTCGACCACCTGGAACTGCGTGCCGTGCAGGTGGAACGGATGATCCATGTCCGTATGGTTCGCAATACTCCACAATTCGACGTCGCCGCGTCGGCTGGTGAGCGTCGCGCGATGCGGCGACCAGCTCTGCCCGTTCACCATGAAGCGCATGCCGGCAGGGCGCGACCCCGGCTTCGAGGCCATCATCGCATTCATGTCCATCGCTTCGCCGAAAAGGGCTATCCATTTAGCTCCACCATCCCGCATTATGATAATTGAGCTGGCTTTGGTGGCCGTTGCACAAGGCGTTGTTGCATAAATCGAGCATGAGGACGGAGTAGCCCACGTGGTGATGATTGCAGGCGATGCGAACGGATTG
>JAYFRU010000096.1:0-9503 GCA_040946965.1 Burkholderia sp.
CTTTGCCACTGTTCGTCCTCATACCGCCCCCGGATTTCCAGATCCTATCCAGGCGACAACTATTCTGACGCGGGGGGCCGTGGGCAGGCGCCGCCCGCAGGATAGGAATGATCTGCGTGGTGCTGGCGTCTACCCGAATCCGCTATTGTAAATGCTTGCGCGAATTGACCACGCACGCTGTGCCGAAGCCGTTTTCATGTCCGACCCGAATTGCTCGTCCTCCGCGCCGTCCGCTTCCTCTGCCACGCCCGCCTGCTGCGTGCGCGCTGTGGCGCTCGCCGCACTGCTCGAGGCCGACCCGCTCGCCAAGACCGCGCAAGTGCGCGCGCTGCATGCGGACCGGTTGGCCGGCCGCGCCGAGGTCGATCCCGGCCGCCGCTTCGCGTTGCCGCCGGCCTTGCCGGGACGGCCGTCGCGTCCGGAATTGGTCGAGCCGCGCCTCCTGCAGCGGCGTTCGATGCGCTCGGAAGCCGGGCGCGCAACCCTGCTGCATGCGCTGGCCCATATCGAGTTCAACGCGATCAATCTCGCGCTGGACGCGGTCTGGCGCTTCCCGGCCATGCCCGAGGCCTTTTATGCCGACTGGCTCAAGGTGGCGGCCGAGGAGGCGTATCACTACTCGCTGCTGGCCGCGCGCCTGGCGGAATTGGGGCACGTCTACGGCGATTTCCCGGCCCACGACGGGCTCTGGGAAATGTGCGAGCGCACCGCCGGCGACATGCTCGCGCGCATGGCGCTGGTGCCGCGCACGCTGGAGGCGCGGGGGCTGGACGCCTCGCCGCCGATCCGCGCGCGGCTGATGCAGGCCGGCGACCAGGCCTCGGCCGCGATCCTCGATGTGATCCTGCGCGACGAGATCGGCCACGTGGCGATCGGCAACCGCTGGTTCCGCCATCTTTGCGCGCAGGCCGGGCTCGAACCGCATCCAGCCTATCTGCGGCTCGCCCGGCAGTACCACGCGCCGCGGCTGCGCGGGCCGTTCAACTTCGAAGCACGCCGCGACGCCGGTTTCGACGAGCAGGAGCTGGCCGCGCTGCTTGCCCAGGATCGCGACAGCCCGCCGGCCGGCGCGCCCGACTGAGCGAGCGCCCCGCCCCTTCGAGGCGGGCTTGCCGTCATGGGCCGGCATCGCGGCGAACGCGCGAGCTAGAGAAGTGCCTCGACACATACGCCACCTCGTCACCGGTGCACACATCGCTGCGGCGTCGCCGATATAATAGAACGATCATTCTTTTTTGGCGGCCGCGATGACCCAGACCCATTCCGACTCCCTTTCCGAATTCGTGACCGTGCGCGGCGTGCGCCTGCACGTGCGCCGCTGGGGACAGCCCGACGCGCCGGTGCTCTACATGCTGCACGGCTGGATGGACGTAGCCGCCTCGTTCCAGTTCGTGGTCGACGCGCTGGCCGGCGACTGGCAGGTGATCGCGCCCGACGCGCGCGGCTTCGGCCTGTCCGACTGGCCGGTGGCCGCGCAGGGCGGCGGCCATTACTGGTTCATGGACTACCTCGGCGATCTCGAGGCGCTGATCGACCACTACACGCCGAGCGGCGAGGTCAACCTGGTGGGCCACAGCATGGGGGCGAACGTGGTCTGCCTGTATGCCGGCGCGCGGCCCGAGCGCGTGCGCCGCGTGGTCGACCTGGAGGGTTTCGGACTGGCGCCGCCGCCAGCCTCGCAGGCGCCGCTGCGGCTGGCCGCCTGGCTCGACGAACTGCGCGATCCGCCGTTCCTGAAGCCCTATGCCTCGCTCGGCGAGGTGGCCGAGCGGCTGATGAAGACCAACCCGCGACTCGCGCCGGAGCGCGCGCGCTTTCTCGCCAACCACTGGGCGCGCCGCGAGGACGACGGCCGTTACCACCTGCTGGCCGATCCGGCCCACAAGCAGGCCGGGCCGCTGCTGTACCGGCTCGACGAGGTGATGGCGATCTGGGCGCGGGTGCGTGCCAAGGTGCTGCATGCCGAGGCGGTCGATTCGCCGACGCTGCGCATGCTGGCCGGCCGGATCCCGCTCGACGAATTCCGCCAGCGCTTCGCCGCGTTCCCCGACTGGCGCGAAAAGACCATCGAGGAAGCCGGCCACATGGTGCATCACGACCAGCCCGAGCAGATCGCGGCGCTGATCGAGGCGTTCTGCGCCTGAGGCCGCCTCCAGGCCGCGCCGCTGTCGTTCCATTTGCGTCCCGTTTCGGATGACAGGCCGCGCGGGCGGGCCCGCCGGCTGGTCCGGCCCCGCAGCGATCGTGCGGCCTTGCAGTAGAATGCTCGGATGCACCCGACTCCGACGATAAACGCCGATCTGCACTGCCATTCCAACGTCTCCGACGGCGCCCTGACGCCTGCCGAGGTCGCGCAGCGCGCGCACGCGGCGGGCGTCACGCTGTGGGCGCTGACCGACCACGACGAGGTCGGCGGCCAGCTCGCGGCGCGCGAGGCCGCGCAGGCGCTCGGCATGCGTTATGTCTGCGGCGTCGAGATTTCGGTGACCTGGGCCTCGCGCACGGTCCACATCGTCGGCCTCAACGTCGATCCGGCCGCGCCGGCGCTGGCCGACGGGCTCTATCGCACCCGCAACGGCCGCGCCGCGCGCGCGCTCGAGATGGGCGAGCGGCTCGCCGAGATCGGCATCCCCGGCGCCTATGAGGGGGCGCTGCGCTACGTGTCGAATCCTGACCTCATTTCTCGCACGCATTTCGCGCGCTACCTCGTCGAGGCCGGCCACGCGGCCAGCACCTCCGAGGTGTTCGCGTGTTACCTCGGCGACGGCAAGCCGGGCTGCGTGCCGCATCGCTGGGCGAAGCTGGACGACACGGTGGGCTGGATCCAGCAGGCCGGCGGAGAGGCGGTGATCGCACATCCGGGCCGCTACGCCTACACGCCGGTCGAATTCGGCGCGCTGTTCGGCGAGTTCATCGATCTCGGCGGCCGCGCGATCGAGGTCGTCACGGGCAGCCACACGCCCGACCAGTATCGCGAGTACGCGGATGTCGCCCGGCGCTATGGCTTCGAGGCGTCGCGCGGTTCCGATTTCCATGCGCCGGGCGAGAGCGTCGTCGAGCTCGGCAGTCTGCCGCCGCTGCCGCCGGACCTGAAACCGGTCTGGGAACGCTGGCTCTGACCCACGGCCCGCCATGCACGCGCGGGCGACGCCCACTCCACTCCCCACTGATCCCATGTCCCAGTACTTCAGGATTCACCCGGAAAATCCGCAGCCGAGGCTGGTGCGCCAGGCCGTCGAGATCGTGAGGCAGGGCGGAGTGATCGCAATGCCGACGGACTCCAGCTATGCGCTGGCCTGCCATCTCGACGACAAGACCGCAGTCGAACGCGTGCGCAAGATTCGCGGGCTCGACGACAAGCAGTTGCTGTCGCTGCTGGTGCGAGATCTGTCCGAGCTGGCCAATTTCGCGATGGTCGACAACCATCAATACCGGCTGATCAAGTCGGTCACGCCGGGGCCGTACGTGTTCGTGCTGCAGGCCACCAAGGAAGTGCCGCGCCGGCTCTCGCATTCTTCGCGCAAGACCATCGGGCTGCGCGTGCCGGATCATGCGATCACGCTGGCGGTGCTGGAGACGCTTGGCCAGCCGCTGCTCGGCACCACCCTGATCCTGCCGCCCGACAGCGATCCGCTCAACGATCCCGAGGAAATCCGCGAACGCCTGGAAAAGCAGGTGGACCTGGTGATCGACGGCGGCGCCTGCCCGCGCGAGCCCTCGACCATCGTCGACCTGACCGGCGACGAGCCGGTGCTGGTGCGCGCCGGCCGAGGTTCGCTCGAGCCCTTCGGGCTGAGCGCCGAGGCCTGAGCCGCCGCTCGTCATCGACTGTCATGATTGCCGGCCGCCGGTTTGCCCGTCGGCCATTTTCCGCTTGTTACAATACCGCGCCATGGACAATCTGATGCAGACCATCGTCGTCTACGCCCTGCCGGTGATCTTCGCGATCACGCTGCACGAGGCCGCGCACGGCTATGCCGCGCGCCTGCTCGGCGACAACACCGCCTACGCGCTCGGCCGCGTGTCGTTCAACCCGATGCGCCACATCGATCCGGTCGGCACTATCGTGATGCCGCTGGTGCTGTATTTCCTGACCAGCGGGGCGTTCCTATTCGGTTATGCCAAGCCGGTGCCGGTGGCGTTCCGCAACCTGCGCAATCCGCGCTGGGGCAGCCTGTGGGTGTCGGCGGCGGGGCCGGCCTGCAACTTCGTGCAGGTGCTGGTGTGGGGCTGCGTGTCGCTCGGCCTGGCGGCCGCCTCGGTCGACGAGCCCTTCTTCACGCGCATGGTGGCCGCCGGGGTCGGTGTGAACCTGGTGCTCGGCGTGCTGAACCTGTTTCCCTTGCCGCCGCTCGACGGCGGGCGCGTGCTCACGGCGCTGCTGCCGCCCAAGCAGTCGATCGCGCTGTCGAAGATCGAGCCCTATGGCTTCATCATCGCATTGCTGCTGATCATGACGGGCCTGCTGACGAAGTTCTGGCTGCGGCCGGGCGTCGGCATCGGCTACAGCATCGTGACCGCCATCCTGACTCCCTTTGCTTCGCTTTTCTAAAACATAATCATGTGCCCCGATCGTATTTTTTCCGGCATGCGTCCCACCGGGTCGCTCCACCTCGGCCATTACCATGGCGTGCTGAAGAACTGGGCGAAGCTGCAATCCGAATACCCGTGCTTCTTCTGCGTGGTCGACTGGCATGCGCTGACCACCCACTACGAAACGCCTGAGGTGATCGAGAAGAACGTCTGGGAAGTGCTGATCGACTGGATCGCGGCAGGCATCGATCCGGCCCAGGCCACGCTATTCATCCAGAGCAAGGTGCCGGAGCACGCGGAGCTGGCGCTGCTGCTGGGCATGAGCACGCCGCTGGGCTGGCTCGAACGCGTGCCGACCTACAAGGAGCAGATCGAGAAGCTCAGGGACAAGGATCTGTCGACCTACGGCTTCCTCGGCTACCCGGTGCTGATGGCCGCCGACATCCTGCTGTACTGCGGCTCGCTGGTGCCGGTCGGCGAGGATCAGGTGCCCCACGTCGAGATGACGCGCGAGATCGCGCGCCGCTTCAACTACCTGTACGGCCGCGAGGCCGACTTCGAGGAGAAGGCGCTGGAGGCGGCCAAGAAGCTCGGCGGCAAGCGCGCCAAGCTCTATCGTGAACTGCGCAACGCCTACCAGCAGGAAGGCGACGACGAGGCGCTCGAGCAGGCACGCGCGATGTTGCAGGATTCGCAGAGCCTGTCGATGAGCGATCACGAGCGGCTGTTCGGCTATTTGGAAGGCGCGCGCAAGATCATCCTGGTCGAGCCGCAGGCGCTGCTGACCGAAGCCTCGCGGATGCCGGGCCTGGACGGCGGCAAGATGTCGAAGTCCTACGGCAATACCATCGGCCTGCGCGAGGATGCCGAGACCATCACTAAGAAGGTCCGCACCATGCCGACCGATCCGGCGCGCATGCGCCGCACCGATCCGGGCGACCCGGAAAAATGCCCGGTCTGGCAGTTCCACCTGGTCTATTCGGACGAACCCACGCGCGAGTGGGTGCAGAAGGGCTGCAAGTCGGCCGGCATCGGCTGCCTGGACTGCAAGCAGCCGGTGGTCGAGGGCATCCTGCGCGAACAGCAGCCGATGCTCGAGCGCGCCCAGAAGTACATGGACGATCCGTCGCTGCTGCGCGCGATCGTCGCCGATGGTTGCGACAAGGCACGCAAGCACGCGGTCGAGACCATGCGCGACGTGCGTGACGCGATGGGCCTGTCGTACAACTGAGCGAGCGATGACGACGATTCCCGTCCACGGCGGCGCGAGCCGCGCGACCGAGGCAACGGCCTCGCCGGCCGAGCGGCCGAGCGCGGCGCCGTCGCGCTGGGTGGCCGGCTGGTCGCACCTGGTCGCCGCCGGCGGCGCGGTGCTCGACGTGGCGGCCGGCAACGGCCGGCATGCGCGCTGGTTCGCTTCGCGCGGGCACCCGGTGCTTGCGCTCGACTGCGATCCCGAGGCGCTGGCCGCGCTCGGCGTCCTGCGGGGTGTCGAGGCCCGGGCCGCCGACATCGAGGGCGCGCCCTGGCCGCTCGCCGACACGGCGCGCTTCGCGGCGGTGGTCGTCACGCATTATCTGCATCGCCCGTTGCTGCCGAGGCTGGTCGCCTCGGTCGCGCCGGGCGGCGTGCTGCTCTACGAAACTTTCGCGAGCGGCAACGAAACACTCGGCAAACCGTCCAATCCCGCATTCCTGCTGACGCCGGGCGAGTTGCTCGACGCCGTGCGCGGCGAGTTGCGAGTGATCGCATTCGAGGACGGTTTCGTCGACGGCGCACGGCCCGCCTTCGTGCAGAGAATCTGCGCGGTACGCGAGCAGGGGGAGGGATTCCCGCGTTACGGACTGACCGGATAATCCGCTACAATCGATGTTTATTGGGTTTACTTTCATTGCGTTTCATGGCTAACGGCACTAAAGACGGTATTCAATGCAGCGGCAGCATGCCCGCGATCGTGACCCCGATGCTCGAAGACGGCAGCCTCGATCTGCTGGCCTTCCGCAAGCTGGTCGACTGGCATATCGAAGAAGGGACGGATGCGCTCGTGGTGGTCGGCACCAGCGGCGAATCGGCCACCCTCTCGGTCGACGAGCACGTGCTCACGATCAAGACGGCGGTCGAGCACGCGGCCAAGCGCATCCCCATCATCGCGGGCGCGGGCGGCAATTCCACGGCCGAGGCGATCGAGTTGACGCGCCAGGCGAAATCGGTCGGCGCCGACGCCACCCTGCAGGTCGTGCCGTATTACAACAAGCCGACCCAGGAAGGCATCTATCGCCATTTCAGTGCGATCGCCGAGGCGGTCGAGCTGCCGGTGATTCTCTACAACGTGCCGGGCCGCACCGTCGCGGACATGGCCAACGAGACCATCCTGCGCTGCGCGCAGGTGCCGGGCATCGTCGGCGTGAAGGACGCGACCGGCAGCATCGATCGCGCCGCGCAGCTGATCAAGGCCGCGCCGCAGGGCTTCGGCATCTACAGCGGCGACGATCCGACCGCGATCGCGCTGATGCTGCTGGGCGGCCACGGCAATATCTCGGTGACCGCCAACGTGGCGCCGCGCGCGATGAGCGAGCTGTGCCGCGCGGCGATCGCCAGCGACGCGAAGACGGCGCGCGAGATCCACATGAAGTTGCTGTCGCTGCACAAGCACCTGTTCGCCGAGGCGAACCCGATCCCGGTGAAGTGGGCGCTGCAGGAAATGGGCAAGATTCGCGGCGGCATTCGCCTGCCGCTGACGGCGCTCGACGAGCGCTATCACGATGTCGTGCGCGGCGCGCTGCGCGAAGCCGGCATCGTTTGACCGACAGGTACGGCCGCGTTTGCGGCCGTACCTGTTTTCCGACCCATCCCGATTTCACCCGGCCCGCCGGTATCGCGCGTGACCCGAGTTTAGCAAGACGAAGGATTTCATGAAACATTTCGCCTTTTCCTCCCGCGCACTCCAGGCGTCCGTGGTGGCGCTCGCGCTCGGCGCGCTGGCCGGTTGCGACACGCTGAACGATTACCTCGCACCGGACCGGGTCAACTACAAGTCCACCGGCTCGGCGCCGCCGCTGGCGGTGCCCAAGGACCTGACCTCGGTGCCGGTCAATCCCTCGTACATCGCGCCGCCGACCAGCGCGGGCCTGGGCTCGGCGCCGCAGCGCGCGGTCACGCCGGCCGGCAACTCGACCGAAGGGCAGCCGAGCGCGCAGGATCCCTACGGCATGCACATCGAGCGCGACGGCGACCGCCGCTGGCTGGTGGTCGACGGCCGCACGCCCGAGCAACTCTGGCCGCAGCTGAAGGATTTCTGGAGCGACAGCGGTTTCGCGCTCAAGACCGACGCGCCGACTACCGGCATCCTGATCACCGACTGGGCCGAGAACCGCGCCAACATCCCGGACGACTTTTTCCGCAATACCATCGGCCGCGTGATCGACTTCGCCTACTCGTCGGGCACGCGCGACAGCTTCCGCACGCTCGTCACGCGCGGCAGCGACGGCACGACTGACATCTCGATCACGCACAGCGCGATGGAGGAAGTGCTGACGGGCTCGCAGGGCGGCGATTCTTCGCGCTGGGTCGAGCGTCCGCGCAATCCGGTGCTGGAAGCCGTGTTCCTGGCCAAGCTGATGGAGAAGTTCGGCCTGACCGAAGCCCAGGCCAAGCAGCTGCTGACCGACGCGCGGCCCACCAGCGCTGCGGCCACAGTGGTCGATGCGAGCTCCGGCGCGGCCACGCTGGACCTGTCCGAATCCTTCGATCGCGCCTGGCTGCGCGTCGGCCTCGCGCTCGACCGCACCAACTTCGAGGTCGACAACCGGGATCGCCAGAAGGGTGTCTACGTGGTGCGCTACGCGAATTCCTCGGAGGAGCTCAAGCGCGAGGGCCTGTTCGGCAAGCTGTTCTACGGCGGCGCGACGGCCGTCAAGCCGGGCAAGGAGTTCTTCGTCAGCGTGCGCGCCAACGGCGACGCGAAGACCCAGGTCGCGGTGGTCGATGCGAACGGCCAGGCCGACAAGTCGACCGATGCGCAGCGCATCATCACGCTGCTGCATACGCAGCTGAACTGAGGCCGTGCGCTTCACGAGCCTCGGCAGCGGCAGCGAGGGCAATGCGCTGGTCGTCGAGGTCTCGTCGGGCACCACCACCACGCGCGTGCTGCTCGACTGCGGTTTCTACGCGAAGGAACTCGACCGGCGCCTCACGCGCGTCGGGCTCGGTTCAGGCGAACTCGACGCGATCCTCGTCACCCACGAGCACAGCGACCATATCGGCAGCGCGCTGACGGTCGCCAAGCGCTTCGGTATTCCCTTGTTCATGAGCTGGGGCACCGCGAAGGCGGTCGGTGCCGACAGCGCCGCAGTCGACCTGCATGTGCTGTGGGGCGACGAAGTCACGCCGATCGGCGATCTCCAGATCCTTCCCTACACGGTCCCGCACGACGCGCGGGAGCCGCTGCAATTCGTGTTTTCCGATGGCGCCGCGCGGCTCGGCGTGCTGACCGATGCGGGCATGTCGACGCCGCACCTGTGCGGCGTGCTGAGCGGCTGCGATGCGCTGGTGCTGGAGGCGAACCACGACGCCGAGATGCTGGCCAAGGGCCGTTATCCTGCCTCGCTGAAGGCGCGCATCGGCGGCTCGCTCGGGCGCCTCAGCAATGCCGCTGCGGCCGACATCCTGGCCTCGCTCGATTGGGGCCGCCTGCGGCACCTGGTGGCCGCGCACCTGAGCCAGGAGAACAACCAGCCCGAGCTGGCGCGGGCCGCCCTGGCGGCGGTGCTGGGCTGCGCGGAGGAGGAGGTGGGGGTGGCTTCGCAGGACGACGGTTTCGACTGGATGAGCCTGGGCTAGACGGCCTCGCCGATTCCCCGTAAGCGACTCGGCGCGACCGTTTCCCTGTTCGCCCGCGCGTGGGGCATGATGGTGATGGCGTGGTGGAGTTCGTGTCGATCACGGGAGATCGTGGCCGCGATCGGCGATCG
>JAYFRU010000097.1:0-9488 GCA_040946965.1 Burkholderia sp.
ATCCCGCAAACCTCCTGCCAGACTGGCTCTCAGGCAGTTTTATCATGAAAATTCATCACACTTTTCCGCGAAGACCCGTTCTTCATCTTCTACCAGCAGATGTCGACCTCGCTGACCTTGTTCGCATTCCGTAACGTCGATCCCCGCTTCACGCTGTTCGGCACCACGCTGTTCAGCTGGAGCGCCGGCCAGTTCCAGGCGCTGAACCCGATCTGGATCATGCTGCTGAGCCCGGTGCTGGTACTGATCTAAAACACGCTGGCCAATCGCGGCATCAACGTGCCGGTGGCGGTCAAGTACATGCTCGGCTTCGCGGTGGTCGCGGCGGACTTCTTCGTGTTCGCCGCGAGCGGCAGCTTCGCGGTCGACGGTCGCGTGTCCTCGTGGTTCATGGTGGGCGGCTACGGCCTGTATTCGCTCGGCGAGCTGCTGGTCAGCGGCCTGGGCCTGGCGATGATCGCGCGCTACGTGCCGGCCCGCATGGGCGGCTTCATGATGGGTGCCTACTTCGTGGCGACCGGCATCTCGCAGTATCTCGGCAGCGTGGTCGCGAACCTCGCCAAGATGCCTTCGCACGACCTGCCCGCCACGGCTTCGCTGCCGCTCTACGTGAACCTGTTCACCACGCCGGGCTGGGTGGCGGTGGGCGGCACCCTGGTGTCTTGCCTGCTGCTGCCGCTGATGGCGAAACTCTCTCGCGCGCATCACCACGCCTCGACCGAGCGCAAGGGCGGCAACGACGCCCTGCAGGCAAGCGGCGCCGCAGCTCAGTAATATGCGCGCCACAGTCGGCCGGCAGCCAGGCCGCGTGCGTCCTACACTGAAAGCAGCCCGCCCACGGGCCTTGCTGGAGAGTGAGATGAACAAGAGGACCACGCGGATCGTGCGCCTGCTCGCCGACATCCGCCGCGCGCAGCATTGCACCGCGCTACGCGCGGCGGCCGAGGTGGACGCCGAACTCGCGCGCGCCGCCGATCCGGAGCCCGAGGACGAGGCTTCCCGCGACGACGACTCCCCCGACACGCCCTCCCGTATCCGCTCACCTTCATAGTGATACAGCGAGCGCATGACGCCGCCGGCGCCGCAATGGCCGGCGTCGCGACCCGCGCCATCGCGGGCGATGCCTGCCGCGCCTCGCGCGGCCGCGTTCAGGCCGGCACGCGCCGCAGCCGCTGCCACCATCCTCCCGAACTCGCCAGCCTCAGCAGGCAGCCGAGCGCGATCGCGTCGGCCGCCAGGCCGATGCCGATCGGCGAGAAGTGCGGGCTCAGCGCGGCGCGATGCAGCAGCGAATCGAGCGTCAGCGAGAGCGCCGTGCCCACCACGTAGCAGACCAGCCCGCGCTGCCCGACCGCCACCACCGGCTGCACCGCGCGCGCGAGCTTGCCGACCCAGCCCAGGCGCATCAGGTCGGCCATCAGCCAGGCGATCGCGAGGAAGCTGACCACCCGCGCCCAGGCGAGGTCGCGCTTGAGCAGGCCCTCGGGCAACGGCAGCCCGGAAAACAGCTTGTAGTAGGCGCACACCGCCACCACGCCGAGCGCGATGCCGGTCAGCACAGCGCCGCTCGGCCGCGCGGCCAGGCTGCGATAGACCGGCTGGCAGCGCACCAGCGCGCCGAGCACGAACATCAGCTGCCAGGCGAAGGGATTGAAGCTTCATTTGAACGAGGGCGTGTCGAGCAGCTCGGCGCCGAGCCAGCGCGAGGCCAGCCAGGACGCCAGGCTGCCGGCGAACAGCCAGATTGGTCAGCGACGCGCGAGAGGCACGATGGCCGGCGTGGCCAGTACGTGCATCGGCAGCACCGAGGCCAGGTAGGGCTGGCGCTGGAAGGTCAGCACCTCGATCAGGCCGGTGAGCGGCGTGGCCAGCATCACGCTGACGTCGTCGAGCGCGAGGTTCGGCGACTCGATGCCGAAGTGGTCGAGCACCGCCGAGACCACCAGCATCAGCGTGGTGGTGGCGAGGAAGGCGCGATAGATCTGCACCGTGCGCCGCAGGAAACGGCGCCGTGCCGCATCGGCGCCATGGCGTTCCGACATCGCGACGAAGGCGCTGGCCGCCGCGAAGCCGCCGAGGAACACGAACACCTCGGCCGCGTCGCACAGCGTGTAGGAATGCAGCGTGATCTTGGAGAGCATGCTGCCGCCGATGTGGTCGACCACGAACGATCATCAGCAGCACGATGCCGCGGAAGAAATCGATTTCGATCAGGCGTCCGGAACGCGCGGGCGGCACCGGCGTGCGCGCATTGCTCAGCACCATGATCGCGTACCAGACCGGATCGGCGCGCACGACACCGCCGACCGCTCGAGGGCAAGGGAAACGAAAGACAGCGGGGAGGACGCGAGCGAATACGCGGCGCTGCACGTATGCCTGTATCGCATGCGCAGGCGCGCCGGGGCGAAGACTGGACCGTTCATCGGGAGACCGCATACGAGAGTTCGACGGTCCGGAAAGTCTAATCGCCGCCTAGGGCATACCCTAAGTCACAAAGTGCAACGAATTCTTCCGATTGATGACTGTCGGCCTTGCTAGACAAGCGTCAGCGATCCATCATCGTATTTCCGTCGGATACCGAATCAATCGGAACGGCGCGCACGGAAATCGCTACGGGGATCGAAATGATGGCCCGTTTCAGTGGGCCCGCACGCGCCGCATCACCAGGTAGCTGTGCCATGCCGTCAGCGCCACCGCCACCCAGATCGGCCCGTAGGTGCCGAGCTGCCGCGCGCTCAGCGATTCGCCGAGCAGCAGCACGGCCACCGCCACGATCAGCACCGGCTCGACATAGCCGAGGATGCCGAACAGCGCCATCGGCAGCATCCGGCTCGCCTTCAGATAGCAGCCCAGCGCGAGTGTCGAGAGCACGCCGAGCCCGGGCAGCAGCACGGCGGCCAGCAGCGTGTGGCCGGCCAGCGGCGTGCCGACCGTGGCCAGCGTGAGCAGCGCCACGGGCAGCAGCGCGAGCATCTCGACCGCGAACAGCGTGAACGGCTCGATGTCGATGCGCCGGCGCAGCATGAAATAGGGCGGGTAGCCGAGCGCGACCAGCAGCATCGGCCAGGCGAAGGCGCACGTGGCCCACAGCTCGTGCAGCACGCCCAGCGCCGCGAAGGCGATCGCGCACCATTGCAGCAGGCTCAGCGATTCGCGATAGACGAAGCGGCCCACCAGCACCATGGTCAGCGGCAGCAGGAAATAGCCGAGCGACACCTCGAGCATGCGCCCGTGCAGCGGCGCCCACAGGAACAGCCACAGCTGCACGCCGAGCATCGCGGTGCCGGCCAGCACCATGAGCGCGATACGCCGCTCGCCGAACAATCGCCGCATGAAGCCGAGCAATTCGCTGAAGCGGCCGCGCATCGCGACCAGCGCCAGCGCACCCGGCAGGGTCCAGACGATGCGCCAGGCGAAGATGTCGAGGCCGGTGAGCGGCGCGAGCAACTTGGCGTAAACCGACATCAAGGCGAACAAGGCGGAAGCCGCCACCGACAGCGTGAGGCCGCGCCGGGCTTCCGGAAAATCCTGAATCATGGGTCCTGCCGAATCGAAATCAGCGCAGTCAATTCTGCTCGAAACGCTCGAAACGCTTGTCGGTCTGCCGTTCCTCGAACTCGACCTCGCTCACGCGCGCGGCCGGCGGCCCATGCCGCAGCCAGGCCAGCATCCGGTCGATCTGCGCGGCGGGGCCCTGGATCATCGCCTCCACCGAGTCGTCCTCGAGATTGGCGACCCAGCCGCGCAGCTTCAGTGCGTGGGCCTCGCGCACGGTCGCATGGCGAAAGCCGACGCCCTGCACGACGCCACGTACCCGCACGTAGATCGTTTCCACCCGTTCGTCGAGATCCTTGCCGCTCATGTCGCTCCTCATCCAATTTGCATCGAAGCCCCGCATTGTAGTCGTCCCGCATGGCATTCGCCGCAGGCCGGCGCGGCCGCGCAGCACGTACAATCGCGCATCACGCACAACCGCCGCGCGCCACCCGCCGGCCGCGCGGCCCAGAGGACTGGCATGACAGACACACAACGCGATCTCGTACTCGTCACCGGCGCATCCGGCTTCGTCGGCTCCGCCGTCACGCGCATCGCGCAGGCCCGGGGTTATGCCGTGCGCGTGCTGGTGCGCGCCTCGAGCCCGCGCACCAACCTCGCCGAACTCGACGCCGAGATCGTCACCGGCGACATGCGCGACGAGGCCTCGATGCGCACCGCCCTGCGCGGGATGCGCTACCTGCTGCACGTGGCCGCCGACTACCGGCTGTGGGCGCCGGACCCGCTCGAGATCGAGCGCGCCAACCTGGAAGGCGCGCTCGCCACCATGCGCGCGGCGCTGGCCGAGGGCGTCGAGCGCATCGTGTACACCAGCAGCGTCGCCACGCTCAAGGTGACCAGCTCGGGCGCCTCGACCGACGAGACCTCGCCGCTCGCCGCCGAGCAGGCGATCGGCGTCTACAAGCGCAGCAAGGTGCTGGCCGAGCGCGCGGTGGAACGGATGATCGCCGAGGACGGGCTGCCGGCCGTGATCGTCAATCCGTCCACGCCGATCGGCCCGCGCGACGTCAAGCCGACGCCGACCGGGCGCATCATCGTCGAGGCCGCCACCGGCAAGATCCCCGCCTTCGTCGATACCGGCCTGAACCTGGTCCATGTCGACGATGTCGCGCAGGGCCATTTCCTCGCGCTGGAAAAAGGCCGTATCGGCGAGCGCTACATCCTCGGCGGCGAGAACCTGCCCCTGCAGCAGATGCTGGCCGACATCGCCGGGATGACCAACCGCAAGCCGCCCACCATCGCGCTGCCGCGCGGGCCGCTCTACCCGATCGCCTTCGCCGCCGAGACCATCGCCAAGTTCACCAAGCGCGAACCCTTCGTGACGGTGGACGGTCTGAAGATGTCGAAGAACAAGATGTACTTCACGTCGGCGAAGGCCGAACGCGAACTCGGTTACCGCGCTCGCCCGTATCGCGACGGGCTGCGCGATGCGCTCGACTGGTTCCGCGAGGCAGGCTACCTGACGCGCTGAAACGCGCCGGACGGGCGTGCCGCGCGGCCCCGCGCGCACTTTGTTACACGTGCTGCCGGAACCGCGCACGATGCAACGGGTAAAATCGCGGGTCACACGTAGAGAAGGCACGCATGAACCTGAACGACCAGATCGACGCGCTCGGTGCGGGCATCGATCAGCTCATCCGGACCGCGCGGACGACGGCAGACGCCGCCCGGACCGCCGGCGAGGAAGCGAGCGCCGCACGCGCCGCCGCAGACCAGATTTCCGCAGAACGCACGGCCATCGACGAGACTGCGGCCCAGGCCGCCGCCGATCGCGCGGCCACCGAAGCCCTCCATGAACAGATGCGCGCGGTGCAAGCCGCCGCCGAATCGGCCGCCGCGCAGGCCGTGATCGACAAGACCGCCGCCGAGGCGCTGGGCGCCGGGCTGGCCCGCGAGCGCGAGGCGGCCAACGCGGCCGTCAAGCAGGCGGCGATCGAACGCGAGGCCGCGCAAGCCGCGACGCAGCAGGCGGCGGCGGAACGCGAAGCGGCCGAGGCTGTCATCCGCCAGGCCACGGCCGAGCGCGAAGCCGCGCAAGCCGCGAGCAGGCAGGCCGCCGAGGCGCGCGAAGCGGCCGACACGGCGGCGAAGCAAGCCGCCGTGCAGCACGATGCCGCCGCCGACGCAACGGCGCTGCAGGCCGTCGCCGATCGCGAGGCCGCCGAGGCCACGCTCAAGCAAGCCGCAGCCGAGCGCGAGGCGAACGAAGTTGCCGCCAAGCAGGCAGCCGCAGACCGTGAGGCCGCCGAAACCGCGCTGAAGCAGGGCGCAGCCGAACGCGAAGCGAATGAAGCCGCCGCCAAGCAAGCCACAGCTGACCGCGAAGCCGGCGAGGCAGCACTGAAGCAAGCCGCAGCCGAGCGAGAAGCGAACGAAGCCGCAGCCAGGCAAGCCGCGGCCGACCGCGAGGCCGCCGAAGCCGCGCTGAAGCAGGCCGTCACCGAGCGCGAAACGAGCGAAGCCGCCGCCAAGCAAGCGGCAGCGGATCGCGCGGCCGCCGCCGAACAGGCGTCGCGCCAGCCGGCCCAAGGCACCCCGCCGGCCGCGCTCGCGCAGCCGGCCGCCATCGTCGGCGAAGCCAACGAATCCATCGACGCCGCGCAGCAGGCCCTGAAGCAGGCCGCCGCCGACCTGGACGCCGCCGAAACGGCGCGCCGCCAGGCCAGCGCCGACCGCGAGGCCGCCACCGAGGCCGCCGAGCAGGCCGCGCGCGCTCGCGAGGCGGTCGAGGTGCAGGCTGCCCAGCTGAAGACGGAGCGCGCCGCGCTGGCCGACGCCGGCGAGCAACTGGTCGCCGCGCAATCGGCCGCCGCGCTCGCTGCGGCGGACAAGGCTGCGGCCGAACTGCTCGCCGCCCAGGCCGCTGCCGGCAAAGCCGCCGCCCAGCAAGCGCTGCGCGAGGCCGAGCAGAAGGAAGCCGCAGCCGCCGATACGAAGCTGGTGGTGGCCCGCCCCGCGCAGGATGCCTTGACGCTGGCGATCGGCGGACGCCAAATCCCCTTGACGCCGGTGCAGCTGAGCCAGCTGATCGAGGAACTCGCGCACGCACGCGCCTCGATGACGCTCGAGCAGCCGAGCGGCCTGCCGACCGGCTGGCGCTTCGTGTCGACACGCAACCCGATGATGGCGGTGCAGAAGCAGGCCAACGGCGATCGCCTGCTGGTGGCGCGGCATACCGGCTATGGCTTATGGCTGGGTGCCGTCACCTTCTCGCCGGACACGGTGATCCAGATGTACATGCTGCTGACGCAGTAGGCGCGGCGCGCCCGAAAACAAACCGGCACACGATCTCGCGACCGTGTGCCGTTTTTCATCGTGCCTCCCGCCGCGCTTCGGACGCGGCGGACGCGCTCAGCGCTCCACCGGAGCCTGCACGCGCGCCTTCCACTGGCCGCCCTTGCCGCGCCAGTAGCGCCAGGCCGAGGCGAAGGTCGCGCCGTGTAGAACAGCGCCACCAGCGGCAGCGCCGGCGCCCACAGCAGCGAGCGGCGGTAGTAGGCGAGCATCGGCGCGTAGGCCGCGCTCATCGCCGCCCAGGCCAGCCACGCCGGCCAGGCCTGCGCGCCGTACGCGAGCGCGGCCAGCGGCGGCAGCAGGTAGATGATCGACATGCCCAGCAGGGTGCCGGCCAGCAGCAGCGGCGAGTAACGCAGCTGCGTGAAGGCGGTGCGCGCGATCATGTTCCAGATATCACGCCAGCTGTCGCAGGGCCGCAGCGACACGCTGCGATCGGCCAGGTCCAGGCGGATCGGGTGGTGCTTGCCGCCGCGATGCTTGATCTGCGCAGCCAGGCTGCAGTCGTCGATCAGCGCGCCGCGGATCGACTCGATGCCGCCCGCTTCCTCCAGCGCCGCGCGCCGTACCAGCATGCAGCCGCCCGCCGCGCCGGCGGTCTTGCGGCGCGTATCGTTGATCCACGAGAACGGGTAGAGCTGGCGAAGAAGAACACGAAGGCCGGAATCAGCGCCTTTTCCCAGAACGCATCGCAGCGCAGCCGCACCATCAGCGAGACCAGGTCGCGGCCCTCGGCCTGGGCGCGCGTGACGAGCTGGGCCACCGCGTCGGCGGGATGGCCGATGTCGGCATCGGTCAGCAGCCGGTAGTCGGCCGGCAGGCCCAGCGTGCGCACCGCCGCGATCCCCTGCGACTGCGCCCAGACCTTGCCCGACCAGCCCGGCGGCAACGGCCGCGCGCCCAGCACCGTGAGCCGGTCGGCCCGCTGCGCGGCCAGCGCGGCCGCGCGCGCGGCATCGGCGGATCGGCGGTACCGTCGGTGCTGTGGTCGTCTACCACGATCACGTGGAAGGTGCCCGCGTAATCCTGCCCGACCAGCGAGCTCACCGCCTCGCCGATCACATCGACCTCGTTGCGTGCCGGCACCACCACCGCCACCGCCGGCCAGTCGGCCGCCTCGCGCGCCGAGGCGGACAGCGGCCCCGCCGGCGTGGCGCGCCAGAAGCCGCCGCGCGCGAGCAGCAGCGCGCACCAAATAATCAGGGACAGGCACGAAAGGCCAAATACGATCTGGAGCGTCATGCCCGCTCCCCGGCCGCAGCCTTCGCCGATCGTCCGTGCCCGGACGGGCGGCAGCCTCGGGCGCGATACGGGGACATATCCTTGAATTCGACTTCCATCGGTCTGCCTGTGAGGCCCGCACGGCCGCGATCTGCCGCCGGGCGCGTTCAAAACCGCGTAGTGTAGCTGGGTTCCGGGACAGGGGGCGGCGCGGCCGGATTTGGGTGCATTGCACAACACCTTGCGGGCCGAGGAAAGCACGAGACGGCCGATAGCGTTAAAATGCGCGATTGATTTTGGATGCTAGTAAATTCGATCCGGCATTGATAATCATCAAGTTGGGGCGATCGGGCCGGCTTGCCGGCCTTCTCGAACCCCGCGTTGTCGTCGGAGTTCGCCCTTTATGCGAGTCATTCTTGCCCAACCCCGGGGCTTCTCTGTGCGGGCGTGGCGCGAGCGATCGAGATTGTCGACCGCGCGCTGCTGCAGCACGGCGCGCCCGTCTACGTCAGGCACGAGATTGTCCACAATCGCCATGTCGTAGACAACCTGCGCAACAAGGGGGCGAAATTCGTCGAGGGGCTCGACGAGGTGCCGCATGGCGCCGTCGCGGTCTTCAGCGCGCACGGCGTCGCGCAGGCGGTGGAGAAGGACGCCGAGGCCTGCGGCCTCGACGTGCTCGACGCCACCTGCCCGCTGGTCACCAAGGTTCATGTGCAGGGCCGCCAGTACGTGTCGGCCGGCCACCGCCTGATCCTGATCGGCCATGCCGGCCATCCGGAAGTCGAGGGCACGGTCGGGCAGATCCCGGGCGAGGTGATCCTGGTGCAGAGCGAGGCCGAGGTGGCCCGGCTCGAACTGCCGATCGACACGCCGGTGGCCTATGTCACGCAGACCACGCTGTCGGTCGACGACACGCGCGGCATCATCGAGGCACTCACGCGCAAGTTCACCGACATCGTCAGCCCGGACACGTGCGACATCTGTTATGCCACGCAGAACCGCCAGGCCGCCGTGCGCGAGCTCAGCAGCCAGGTGGACGTGCTGGTGGTGGTCGGCGCGACCAACAGCTCGAACTCGAACCGCCTGCGCGAGATCGGCACCGAAAGCGGCGTGCCGAGCTACCTGGTGGCCGACGATTCAGAAATCCGCGCCGAGTGGTTCGCGAATGCGCAGACGGTCGGCCTGACGGCCGGCGCGTCCGCACCCGAGAAAATGGTCGAGGACGTCATCGCCGCGCTGCGCGCGCTGGGCCCTGTCGAGGTCGTGACGATGGCGGGCCGCGAGGAAAAAGTCGAATTCAAGCTGCCGGCGAAGCTCACGCAAGCCGTAGCCCGCGAAGTTTAAGAGACGGTTTCAAAAAGGCCCTGCGGGGCTGTTAACTTTCGCGGCGAGCTGTTAACCTCAGGCATCGGAAC
>JAYFRU010000098.1:0-9455 GCA_040946965.1 Burkholderia sp.
ATTCCTCCTTGCCTGAGTTTTACACACCCTCAGCAAGGGATACATTTTTGGCGGGAAACTTCATGCCGCCCACTTCCTTGCTGATCGAATCGACGTCGCTGAGGCAATACCGGTATTTCGAGTCGAACGACGTCGACGACACGCGTCAGCGCATCGCCACCGTGCTGCAACCGCACCGGCTCACGCCCGGCGCGATGCGCGGCGGCCGATCCGCCTACATGAACCACGTGCGGATCGACAACCTGGCGTTCGGCACGATCGGCTACGCGGGAACCATGGGCGTGGATGCCGGCGAGATCGAGGATTACTACCTCGCGATCCTCAGCCTCAACGGCTATGCCGACGTCACCGTCGGCGGCCGGCGCATGATCATCGGGCAGACGCAGGGCATCGTGGTCGGTCCCTCTACGCGCTTCAGCGGCACCTTCTCGGCCGACTGCGAGCAATTCTTCCTGCGCATCGACAAGCGCGCGATGCTGGCGCATACCGGCTACGAGCATCTGCACATCGAACCGGCGCTCGACCTCGCACGCCCCGAGCTGGTGCCCTGGCTGGCCCAGTTGCGGCTGCTGAGCGCCTCTCCCGAGACGATCGCGCTCGCCCAGCGCGACCGGCGCGTCGCACTCGAGTTCGAACGGTTGCTCGTCACGCTGCTGCTGGCCAGCCAGCCGCATCATTCGCAGGCGCGGCCGGAAACGGCGGCGCTGGTGCCGCGCACCGTCAAGCGCGCGGAAAGCTTCATCGCCGAGCATGCCTGCGAGCCGATCACGCTGGCCGATATCGCCGACGCAGCCGAGGTGCCGGTGCGCACGCTGCTCGACGGCTTCCGCCGCTATTCGCACGCCAGCCCGATGCAGCTGGTGCGGGAGGCGCGGCTCGAACGCGCCCGCGAGAGGCTGCTGCGCGCCCGCGATACCGAGCGCGTGGCCGACATCGCGCTCGGCTGCGGCTTCGCGAATCTCGGCCGCTTCGCCAGCGCCTACCGCGAGAAATTCGGCGAACCGCCCTCGGACACGCTGCGTCGCGTGCGGCTGCGCAGCAGCTGATTCCTCCCGAAACTTGCGCGCGTCGGACAGGCGCTGCGCTCGGCGGATATCCCCGCCCATTTCCGCGCCAAACAGGCGAAGCGTCCGTTTTCCACGGAGCCGCTGTATGACCCCGCTCAGGATGCGCGTCGCGCGCATCGATTCCCTGACACCCACGATCCGCCGCCTGCACCTGCTTGCCGCCGACGGCACGCCCCTGCCGCCGTTCGAGGCGGGCGCCCACCTCGGCGTGCATGTCCCCCTCGGGGAACGCAGCCAGCGGCGCGCCTATTCGCTCGTCAACACCGGCGGCGACGGCGCGCATTACGAAATCGCGGTGCTGCTCGAGCCGGCCGGCAGCGGCGGCTCGCGCTGGATGCACGCGATCGAGCCCGGCCAACTGCTCGACGCCGATCCGCCTCGCAACGATTTCCCCCTTGCCGCCGATGCGCGCCGCCACCTGCTGATCGCGGGCGGCATCGGCATCACGCCGATCCTCGCGATGGCGCGCACGCTCGCCGCCGCCCAGGCGCCCTACGCGCTGCATTACGCGGCGCGCGACGCCGGGGCGATGGCCTATCGCGACGAAGTTGCCGCGCTGGCCAATGCCCATTGCTGGCTCGACGGCGGCGACCCGCGCCGCGGGCTGCCGTTGGCCGACACGATCGGCACCTTCGAAGCCGGCACGCATCTGTACGTCTGCGGCCCGGCCGGCCTCGTGGCGGCCGCGCTCGACACCGCGCGCCGCCTCGGCTGGCCCGACGACGCACTGCACAGCGAGTTGTTCGTGGCCCCGGCCGCGCCTGCCGGCGCCGACGCGGCGTTCGAGGTGCAACTGGCCGCCTCGGGCCGCGTGCTGGCCGTCCCCGCCGGCACCAGCGTGCTCGACGCCATGATCGCCGCCGGCCTCGACCCGCTCTACGACTGCCGGCGCGGCGATTGCGGCGTCTGCACCACCCAGTTGCTCGACGGCGAAGCCGAGCATCGCGACATCTGCCTGACCGACGACGAACGCGCCGAGGGCCGTTTCTGCCCCTGCGTGTCGCGCGCGAAAAGCGCCCGCCTGGTCCTCGACCTGTAACCCCCTCCAAGAAAGGAAGCAGCATGAGCCTGACCAATGCGACCCTCGCCGGTCTCGTGCGCCCGGACAGCGTCCACAAGCGCGTCTATACCGATCCGGCGATCTTCGCGCTCGAGATGGAGCGCATCTACGGCCGCGCCTGGATCTATGTCGGCCACGAAAGCCAGGTGAAGGCACCCGGCGACTATCACACCACGCGAATCGGCGACCAGGACGTGGTGATGGTTCGCGCCTCGGACGGCCAGGTGCACGTGGTCTACAACCGCTGCCCGCACAAGGGCGCCAAGCTGGTGGCCGACGGCGACGGCTCGACCGGCAAGTTCTTCCGCTGCCCCTACCACGCCTGGACCTTCAAGCTCGACGGCACGCATCTGTCGGCACCGTTGCGCAACGGCCTGCAGAACACCTGCTTCGACCCGCAGCACCCGGATTTCTCGATGCGCCGCGTCGCCCGCGTCGACAGTTATCGCGGCTTCGTGTTCGCCAGCCAGAGCGCCGACGGCCCGGATCTGAAGACCTTCCTGAACGGCGTCGCCTCGTCGATCGACAATCTGTGCGACCGCTCGCCGGTCGGCGAGGTCGAGGTCGCGGGCGGCGTGTTCCGCGTGCTGCAGCGCTCGAACTGGAAGGTGTTCTACGAGAACCTCCACGACACCATGCATGCGCCGGTCACGCACGAATCCTCGGTGGTTTCCGCCCGCGCCCAGGCCGACGAGCTCGGCGCGATGCCGTTCGAACTGCTGATCATGGACGGCAACGGCGAACCCTACGCGTTCTGGGAGAAGCTGGAGCTGCGTGCCTACGAATACGGGCACGGCTACATGGAAGGCATCTTCGACCCGGCGGCCGCCGAGCGCGACCCGGTCTCGCAAGCGCATTTCACCGCGCTGGCCGAGCCGCATGGCGAGGCGCGCGCCCGGCAGATCCTCGGCATGAACCGGCACAACACGGTGATCTACGGCAGCGGCTCGCCGCACACGGTATTCCAGCAATTCCGCGTGATCCGCCCGCTCGCGGTGGACCAGACGCTGGTCGAGATCCAGCTGTTCCGGCTCAAGGGCGCGCCCGACTCGGTATTCGACCGCGCGCTGAGTTACGCCAACGTGATCAACTCGCCCTCGTCGAACGTGATGCCCGACGACGTGGAGGTGTACGCGCGCTGCCAACAGGGCAACAATACGCGCGGCGGCGAATGGGTCAGCATGCATCGTTATGCGGGCACCGATCGCGCGGTCGAGAACGGCCATGTCTCGATCAACGGCACCAGCGAGCTGCCGATGCGCAACCAGTTCGCCGCCTGGCATCGCTTCATGCTGGACGACAGCGGCACGGCCCCCAGTCCGATGCACGACGCGACCGGAGGGCAGGCCTGATGCTGCGCGATCCCGCTTTCGACCTGTCCACCGAACCCGTTTCCGGCCTCGCCGCCGAGGATGCGGCACTGCACGCGCGCGTCGAGCAATTCCTGTATCGTGAGGCGCGCCTGCTCGACACGCGCGCGTTCGATGCCTGGCTCGATCTCTGGACGCCCGACGGCATGTACTGGCTGCCGCACGAGCCGGGGCAGGCCAGCCCGCACGACCATATCTCGCTGTTCTGGGAGGATGCGATGCTGCGCGAAGTGCGCGCGCGCCGCGTGAGCAACGCGCGCAACTGGTCGCAGCAACCGCCCACGCGCACCGCGCGGCTGATCGGCAACGTGATGCTCGACGGACGCGACGCGCAGGGCCGGCTGATCGTGCATTCGACGCTGGTGGTGCATGAATGGCGGCTCGGTCAACGCACGCTCGCCGGGCTCGTCACGCACAAGCTCGACACGCGCGAGCGTTGGAGGATCTACCTGAAACGCGTCGACCTGGTGAATTCGACCGATGCGTTCGCGAATCTCGAGGTGTTCGTCTGATGGCCGGCATCGCACGCTTCGCGCGCAGCGCCGTGATCGCGCTGCATTACCAGAACGACGTGCTCGATCCCGACGGCCGGATCCGCGTCGGCTTCGAGCGCGAGCAGCCGGAACGCGCCGCCGTGATCGAGGCGGCGCGCGCCCTGCTGGCCGGCGCGCGTTCGCGGGGCTTGCCGCTGATACACATTAGCATCGCGTTCCGGGAGGACTACGCGGATCTGCTGCGCAATGCGCCGATCTTCGTTCGTACCGCCGAATCCGGCGCGCTGCGCGAGGGCAGCTGGGGCGCGGAATTTCATCCCGCGCTGGGCCCCGATCCCGATCGTCCGCTCGATTACGTGCTCCATCACCGCCGCACCAGCGGCTTCATCGGCACGCCGCTCGAACAGATCCTCGCCGCGCACGACGTGCGGCACCTGATCGTCGCCGGCGTCGCCACGCATTCGACCGTCGAGATGACGGTGCGGCACGCGGTCGATCTCGGCTACAGCGCGAGCGTGGCCGCCGATGCCTGCTCCTGCGCGAATCGGCATCAACACCAGGCCTCGCTCGAATCGATGCGCCTGCTGGCGAGCATCTCGACCGTCGCCGAGCTGTTCGGCGCCGGCGACGCCGCGCGGGAGCTTGCCCCATGACAGCGCCCGCCCGTTCCGCCCGCCTCGCCGGCAAAGTCGCGATCGTCACCGGCTCGACCCAGGGCATCGGCGCCGATATCGCGCGCGGCCTGGCCGGCGACGGCGCCTCGGTGCTGATCGTCGGGCTCGGCGCGCAGGCCGGCGAGGCCATCGCTGCCTCGATCGGGCCGGCCGCGCGCTTCATCGAGACCGACGTGACCGACGACGCCCAGCTCGACCGCGTGCTGGCGCTGGCCGTCGACACCTTCGGCGGCCTCGACATCGTCGTCAACAACGCCTGCAGCTACGACGATGCCGGGCTCGCCTCGACGCGCGCGCAATGGGCCCGCCTGCTCGACGTCAATCTGGTGTCGGCCGCGATCCTGGCGCAGAAGGCCGCCCCGCTGCTGCGCCGCGGTGGCGTGATCGTCAACCTCGGCAGCACCGGCGGCAAATTCGGCGCGGCCGGCCGCGCGCTCTATCCAGCCTCGAAGGCCGCGCTGCTGCAATTCACGCGCAACCTCGCGGTCGATCTCGCTCCGCGCGGCCTCCGCGCGGTCAGCGTATCCCCGGCCTGGACCTGGTCGCCCTCGCTCGAACGCCTGGCGGGCGGTTCGCTCGCGCTGGCCGATCGCGTCGGCGCCGCCCTGCACCCGCTCGGCCGCGTCGGGCGCGGCGAGGAAGTCGCACGCGCCGTCGCTTTCCTGTGCTCGGACGAGGCATCCTGGATCACCGGTGCCGATATCCCGGTCGACGGCGGATTCTCGATGCTCGGCCCCGACCAGGGCCGCTCGCCGCGCGACTGGTTCGAAGCACCAACATGACGCGCCAGGCAGGCGCGCCGTTTCCCCATCGTCCTCGAAGGAGTTCATCAGCATGTCGAAGCAGATCAGGATCACCGCCGACGGCGCGTCGTTCGACGCCACCGTCGCCCTGCCGGAAGCGGGCCGCGGGCCCGTCGTCGTGCTGCTGCAGGAAATCTTCGGCGTGAACGCCGAGATGCGCGAGGTCGCCGAGCTGTACGCGGCGGAAGGTTACGTGGTGGTCGCGCCGGACCTGTTCCACCAGTTCGCGCCCAATATCGAGCTCGGTTACGACGATGCCGGCCATGCCCAGGCCTTCGACTACTACGCGCGTTTCGATGTCGAGCGCGCCGTGGGCGCTTTACGCGCGCCCCTCGGGGGCCCCCCCCCCCCCCCCCCAAAAAACCCACGGCCAGCGCGCTGGCGCCGGCCGTTTTCTTTCCGCTTACTGCTGCGGCGCGTCGCCCGATTGCGACGCTTCCTTCAACAGGGCCTTGGCCGACAGGCGCACACGGCCCTTCTCGTCGACCTGGATCACCTTGACCTTCACGACCTGGCCTTCCTTCAGGTAGTCGTTGATGTCCTTGACACGCTCGTTGACGATTTCCGAGATGTGCAGCAGGCCATCCTTGCCCGGCAGCAGGTTCACGATCGCGCCGAAGTCGAGCAGCTTGAGCACCGCGCCTTCGTAGACCTGGCCGACTTCGATCTCGGCGGTGATCTGCTCGATACGCTTCTTGGCCTCGGCCATGCCTTCGCTGCTGGTGCTGGCGATGGTCACCACGCCGTCGTCGGAGATGTCGATGGTGGTGCCCGTCTCTTCCGTCAGCGCGCGGATCACCGAACCGCCCTTGCCAATCACGTCGCGGATCTTCTCCGGATTGATCTTGATGGTGATCATGCGCGGCGCGAACTCGGACAGCTGGGTGTTCGCACCCGAGACAGCGCCCTTCATCTTGCCGAGGATGTGCAGACGGCCTTCCTTGGCCTGCTCCAGCGCGACCTGCATGACTTCCTTGGTGACGCCCTGGATCTTGATATCCATCTGCAGGGCCGTCACGCCGGCTTCGGTACCCGCGACCTTGAAGTCCATATCGCCGAGGTGGTCCTCATCGCCGAGGATGTCGGTCAGCACCGCGAACTTGTTGCCCTCGAGGATCAGGCCCATCGCGATACCGGCGACGTGCGCCTTCATCGGCACGCCGGCGTCCATCAGCGCGAGGCAGCCGCCGCACACCGAGGCCATCGACGAGGAACCGTTCGACTCGGTGATTTCCGAGACGACGCGGATCGAGTAGCCGAATTCCTCGGCGCTCGGCAGGCACGCCACCAGCGCGCGCTTGGCCAGGCGGCCGTGGCCGACTTCGCGGCGCTTGGGCGAGCCGACGCGGCCCGTCTCGCCGGTCGCGAACGGGGGCATGTTGTAGTGGAGCATGAAGCGCTCGCGGTACTCGCCTTCGAGCGCGTCGATGATCTGCTCGTCGCCCTTGGTGCCGAGCGTGGCCACCACCAGCGCCTGCGTCTCGCCGCGCGTGAACAGCGCCGAGCCGTGGGTGCGCGGCAGCACGCCGCTGCGGATCTCAATCGGGCGGACCGTGCGCGTGTCACGGCCGTCGATGCGCGGCTCGCCGTTGAGGATCTGCGAGCGGACGATCTTCGCCTCGATGTCGAACAGGACGTTGCCGACCGTGGCCTTGTCGGCCGGCGTCGTGCCGGCGGCAGCCGCATCGGCTTCCAGCTTGGCCGAGGTGGCCGCGTAGACTTCCTTCAGCTTGGTCGAGCGGGCCTGCTTGTCGCGGATCTGGTAGGCGGCCAGCAGCGGCTCCTGGGCGGCTGCTGTGATGCTGGCGATCAGCGCCTCGTCCTTCGGGGCCGGCTGCCAGTCCCACTCGGGCTTGCCGCCCTCGCGCGCCAGTTCGTGGATCGCGTCGATCGCGACCTGCATCTGCTCGTGGCCGAACACCACGGCGCCGAACATCACGTCTTCCGGCAGCTGCTGCGCTTCCGATTCGACCATCAACACCGCGCGCTCCGTACCGGCGACCACCAGGTCGAGGCTCGAGGCCTTGATCTGCTCGCGCGTTGGGTTCAGCACGTACTGGCTGTCGATGTAGGCCACGCGCGCGGCGCCGACCGGGCCGTTGAACGGCAGGCCGGAGACGGCCAGCGCGGCCGAGGCGCCGATCAGGGCGGGGATGTCGGCCGGCACTTCCGGGTTGATCGACAGCACGTGGATCACGACCTGGACTTCGTTGTAGAAACCTTCCGGGAACAGCGGGCGCAGCGGACGGTCGATCAGGCGCGAGGTCAGCGTCTCGTGCTCGGACGGACGGCCTTCGCGGCGGAAGAAGCCGCCGGGGATCTTGCCAGCCGAGTAGGTCTTCTCGAGGTAGTCGACGGTCAGCGGGAAGAAATCCTGGCCCGGCTTCGCGCTCTTGGCACCCACCACGGTGGCCAGCACCACGGTGTCTTCGACGTCGACGATCACGGCACCGCTCGCCTGGCGGGCGATTTCACCCGTCTCGAAACGAACCTTGTGCTGGCCCCACTGGAATTCCTTCACGACTTTATTGAACAGAGACATGGTCGCTCCTTGTTTTGTTCATGGATGGCATGCGCCGCGCGAGAGAGGCTGCGCGGCGACGGTGCGACCTGGCGTGGCGGGAAGGAGGTGTGTTTTTTATGCCATTCCAGGGCGTGGCTGGCGCAGGCGAGCCGCCGCGCTGGAATGACACAAAGCTCCACCCGGCGCACAGGCCGGTGGGCGGAGGTCCGCTACTGCGGACCTGGCGCCCGCAGTACGGGCAACGGCGAGACCTTGTGTACCGCTGAAAAACAAAATGCCTGTATCAGCGGACTGACACAGGCATTGGCGGGAGGCGAACGTCGCCCGCTTACTTACGCAGACCCAGCTTCTCGATCAGCGCGCGATAGCGGTCGGCATCCTTGCCCTTCAGGTAGTCGAGCAGCTTGCGGCGGCGGCTCACCATGCGCAGCAGGCCGCAGCGGCTGTGGTGATCCTTCGCGTGGGTCTTGAAGTGACCCGTCAGTTCGACGATACGCGCGGTCAGCAGCGCGACCTGGACTTCGGGCGAACCCGTGTCGTTGGCGCCACGCGCGAACTGAGCAACAACATCCGACTTCTTGATATCTGCAACCGACATGTGATTTCCTTTCTGGCTAACAAGCGGACACGGAAGAATGGCCGTGCCGTGAAGGTTGTCGTAATTGACAACCGGCAGGCATTGTAGCACAAGTCCCCTGCCCGGCCACGCCTGCCGCGACCTTGCCCCCGGCGGGGCCTCAGGGACGCGTCATCCGGCAGGTCGACGGCGGCTCGGTGCTGGCGGCCGACAAGGCCAGCACGGTCCGGAAACCGTAACCTGACCCTTCGTTGTCGACCTGTACGCCCGGCGTGCCGAGCCGGTCCATCTCCATCACGTAAAGGGGCTGGATCGCCTGGTGACCGGACGCGCGCATCCGGATCGGGTGGAAGCCATCGTCGTAGCTCGCCCCTTCCAGCGCCCTGACCACTGCGGCCGGGTCGGCCGAGCGCACTCGCGTGATCGCGGCCGCCAGCATCTCCACCATCTCGCTCATGCGTCGCACCGGGTAGTCGTCCTGCGCGGCCGGGAAACGCGTCCGGAATTCCCGGTAGAAGGCATCGGAGGCCGCACCGCCCGCGTTCGGGTGCCAGTCCGCCACGGCGATCACATGCTTCACGCCGGCCTCGTCGAGCGCGGCCGGCGCGCCCAGGCTGTTGCCGTAGAAGGTATAAAACTTGGCATCGAGCCCCTGCTAGCGCGCTGCCTTCACCAGCAGGTTCAGGTCGGTGCCCCAGTTGCCGGTGATCACCGCGTCGGCACCGCTGGCGCGGATCTTGGCGATATAGGGCGTGAAATCCTTGACCCGGCCGATCGGATGGAATTCGTCGCCGACCACCGCCACATCGGTAAGCGAGTCGTGTAGGCCGTTCGCCGATTCTCGCGCGCGTGAGCCAAGATGTGGGAATGAGGAGAAATCCGTGTG
>JAYFRU010000099.1:0-9445 GCA_040946965.1 Burkholderia sp.
TGTCCTCGTCCATTCAAAGGCACCCATCATCCGTCAGTTCAAATACCAATAGCGGACGGCCTAGCCGAGTCCCTTACTCGCAATCAGCTTGCGAGCCCAGTGCTGGGAATCGCCACACGCCTCTATACCGATCAGGCACGGCGACCGGTTCGCAAAATGTTCGAGAAATCCCGCTCGCTTCACGGGTTTGTTCACGCTCTCGCCCGTTTCCGCATCGATGTAATGGCGCTGGATCACGTTCTTTGCGATGTCTGCACCAACTGTCGTAAGCTTCATTTCGGACCCTCCGGTTTGCCTGTGAAGAATCTTTATGCTCTTCCACTTTGGGCACTTTGATGCCGTCGGCCTGCGAGGGTCCACCTTCCTTCTTTGCCCCCACCATTCACGGGTGGGAGGCGTTCATATCATTTCCCCGTACTTTTTTTGCTGCCGGAAACGTCGGCTCCGGCAATCACCGTACGGCCGCCCGCCGCGGATCTGCGGCACGGCCCACTCCGCGCGTGTGGTCACGGATAAGGGCTTGTCGGCAGCAATGATTTTTTTCTTGAGTCGGGATCGAACCCAGTTGTGCGGCCGCGACAATCGTGCCCTGTATGTCAATTGTCAGCAAACCCGGTCGCGGTCCGATGTAGCGATCAGACTCGGCCGAATCGTGGACGAATCACGACAAAAGTTGGCCTGACAATTCGATGGAGCCACTTTACACTCCGGTGAACTTATTCCGAATTCCAATGACGCTGCGGTCCCAGCACCGCCCCAACGCCGCTCATCATGCAAACCAGCCTCGACAACCGCCAGACGATATCCGCCGCAGCCGCCCCCGCGACGGCCCCGGCGCCGGCCCGCACCAACTATCCGGTGCTCGGCGCGATCAGCTTCTCGCACCTGCTCAACGACATGATCCAGTCGTTGATCCTGGCCATCTACCCGATGCTGAAGGCCAATTTCGTGCTGTCCTTCGCGCAGATCGGCCTGATCACGCTGACCTACCAGATCACCGCCTCGCTACTGCAGCCGCTGATCGGCCTCTATACCGACAAGCGGCCGCTGCCGTTCTCGCTGCCGGTCGGCATGGGCTTCACGCTGTCGGGCCTGCTGCTGATGTCGGCCGCGCCCAGTTTCGGCGTGCTGCTGGTGGCTGCCGCGCTGGTCGGCTGCGGCTCCTCGGTGTTCCACCCGGAATCCTCGCGGGTGGCGCGGATAGCCTCGGGCGGCCGCCACGGCCTGGCGCAGTCGCTGTTCCAGGTGGGCGGCAATGCCGGTTCCTCGCTCGGGCCGCTGCTGGCCGCGCTCTTGATCATCCCCCATGGCCAGCACAGCATCGCCTGGGTCTCGGTAGCTGCCCTGGTGGCGATCGTGGTGCTCGCCCAGATCGGCCGCTGGTACCAGCGCCAGCCCGCGCTGAAGAAGAAGTCGGCCGGCGAGCGCCATGCCACGCTGAGCCGCCGCCAGGTCTGGCTCGCGCTCGGCGTGCTGATGCTGCTGGTGTTCTCCAAGTACTTCTACCTGGCCAGCATCACCAGCTATTTCACCTTCTACCTGATCGACAAGTTCCACCTCGGCGTGCAGGCCGCGCAGCTGCACCTATTCATCTTCCTCGCCGCAGTGGCGGCCGGCACCGTGATCGGCGGCCCGATCGGCGACCGCATCGGCCGCAAGTGGGTGATCTGGGTGTCGATCCTGGGCGTGGCGCCGTTCACGCTGGCCCTGCCGCACGTGAACCTGTTCTGGACCAGCGTGCTGAGCGTGGTCATCGGCGTGGTGCTGGCCTCGGCCTTCTCGGCGATCATCGTCTATGCCCAGGAGCTGATCCCCGGAAAGGTCGGGATGGTGGCTGGCCTGTTCTTCGGCCTCGCCTTCGGCATGGGCGGGGTGGGCGCGGCCGTGCTCGGCGATATCGCCGACTCCACTAGCGTGGCCTTCGTCTACCAGATCTGCGCCTACCTGCCGCTGATCGGCGTGCTGACGGTGTTACTGCCCGACGTGGAGGGGGCAAGAAGGCGGCGAAGCAGCGCGCCGCCGCCTGAGCCCGCAGCGGGCGACGCACCGCCCAAAAACGGCGAAGGCGCCGGTCAGGCCGGCACGCCGCCCGCCGAGCCCTGCACTGCGGCACCGGCCAGCGACAGCAGGAAGCGCTGCAGGATCCCCGAGGAATAGCTGCTGGCGATCTCGGTCAGGAAGTTCGTAAACGAGGCCGTGGCGTGATCGTCGGCGGTGTCCGACACGGTGCGCACCGCCGCGCAGGGCACGCCGTATTCGTAGCAGACCTGGGCCAGCGCGGCGCCCTCCATCTCGACGGCCAGCGCATCGGGCAGCATCTCGCGCAGCGCGACCACTTCGTGCTCGCTCGACACGAAACGGTCGCCGCTGATGATCAGCCCCGCATGCACGCGCGCGCCGCGCAGCCGAAAGCGTGCCTTGAGCGCCTCGCCCTGCTCGGCCACGAAGGCCTCGCAGGCCGACTGCAGCGCGGCCGACAGCGCCGCGTCCGCCGCGAAGCGCGTGATGCCCAGCAGCGGCACCTCATGGCGCGGGAAGATCGGCGAGGCATCGAGATCGTGCTGCATCAGCGCACGCGCCACCACGATGTCGCCCACCGCGATCTCTCGCGCCACGCCGCCGGCCACGCCCGCGAACACCACCGCCCGCACGTTGAAGCGATGGATCAGCGCCGTGGTGGTGGTGGCCGCCGCCACCTTGCCCACGCGCGCCAGCGTGACCACGCAGGGCACGCCATGGGCCGTGCCGAGATGATACTCGCGCTGCCCGAGCGTGACCGTCTCGACAGCGCCCTCGGCCTGCATCGCGGCGAGCAGGTCGCCGAGTTCCTGGGGCAGCGCGGCGAGGATGCCGAGTGGCCGTTTCTTGTCGAATTGCATGATCGTCATTGCAGTCATTCCACCGCCTGGAGTTTTGCCACCGCCAGCGCCAGCCATTTCTCGCCGTGCCGCTTGAAACGGACCTGAGCCTTGGCGTCCGCGCCTTCGCCTTCGAGGGCCGTCACCGTGCCCTCGCCGAACTTGGTATGGAACACCGGCTGGCCGACCTTGAAGCCGCTGCCGCTCGCGCGCTGCGCTTTGGCGAAGGCCGGCAGCGGCGCCGATACGGCCGCGTCGACCACGCTCTCGCGCGAGCCGCCACCGCCATTGCCCCCGCCGCCGGGCCGGGAGAACCAGTTGCGGCCCCAGCCGGCGTTGTCCGAGCGGCCGCCCCAGCGGCTGCCGGCCTCGACCTGCGGCGTCAGCCACTTCAGCACCTGCTGCGGCAACTCGTCGAAGAAGCGCGAACGGATGTTGTAGCGCGTCTGGCCATGCAGCATCCGGCTCTGCGCGAAGGACAGGTAGAGCCGCTCCTTGGCGCGCGTGATCGCCACGTACATCAGCCGGCGCTCCTCCTCCAGGCCATCCGATTCGAGCGCGCTGTTCTCGTGCGGGAACAGGCCTTCCTCGAGCCCGGTGATGAACACTGCGGCGAATTCGAGGCCCTTGGCCGCGTGCACCGTCATCAGCTGCACCGCATCCTGGCCGGCCTGGGCCTGGTTGTCGCCGGCCTCCAGCGAGGCGTGCGAGAGGAAGCCGGCCAGCGGCGTCATGGTGTCGGGGTTCTGGGCCGGGTCGCCCAGTTCGGCCGGTGCCAGCACCTCGCCGGCCCCGTCGCCCAGCGTGATCTCGGGCGCCGCGATCGCGCCGGGGCGCAGCGGGATCGAGCGCGCCGGCGTATCGAGCCCGTAGCCCTCCTCGCCGACGAAGGCGGTGGCCGCGTTGACCAGTTCCTGCAAGTTCTCCAGGCGGTCCTGCCCTTCGCGCTCGCCCTGGTAGAAATCGGCCAGGCCGCTGGCGCGCACCACGTATCCGACGGTCTCGGGCAGGCTCATCTGCGCGGTCTCGGCGCGCATCTTCACGATCAGGTTGGCGAAGCTGCCGAGGCTGGTGCCGGCCTTGCCCGTCACATAGGGAATCGCGGCCGCCATCGCGCAGTTGTAGAGGCGCGCGGCGTCGGCCAGTTGCTCGAGCGAGCGCGCGCCGATCCTGCGGGTGGGAAAGTTCACCACCCGCGCGAAGGCGGTATCGTCGCTCGGGTTGTCGATCAGGCGCAAGTAGGCCAGCGCGTGCTTGATTTCCTGGCGCTCGAAGAAGCGCAGGCCGCCATAGACGCGATAGGGAATCCCGGCCGTCATTAGCGTGTGCTCAATCGCGCGCGACTGGGCATTGCTGCGATAGAGCACCGCCACCTCGCTGCGCGCCATGCCGCCGTTGATCAGCGAGCGGATCTCTTCGACGATCCAGCCCGCCTCCTGCGAATCGGTGGCCGCCTCGTAGACGCGCACCGGCTCGCCGTGCCCCGCGTCGGTGCGCAGGTTTTTGCCGAGCCGGTGCGAATTGTGCGCGATCAGGTGGTTGGCCGCGTCGAGGATGTTCCCGTGCGAGCGGTAGTTCTGCTCCAGCTTGATCAGGTTGCGTACCCGGAACTCGTCCTCGAAGTCGCGCATGTTGCCGACGTTCGCGCCGCGGAACGCGTAGATCGATTGATCGTCGTCGCCCACCGCGAAGATCGCGTTCTGGCCGCCCGCCAGCAGCTTCAGCCAGGCGTACTGCAGCTTGTTCGTATCCTGGAACTCGTCGACCAGGATGTGCCGGAAGCGCGCCTGGTAGTGCGCGCGCAGCGGCGCGTTCAAGTGCAGCAGTTCGTAGCAGCGCAGCAGCAGCTCGGGGAAATCGACCACGCCCTCGCGCTGGCATTGCTGGTCATAGGCCTGGTAGAGCTCGACGAACATCCGGTTGAAGTTGTCGGTGGCGTCCACCTTGTCCGGGCGCAGGCCTTGCTCCTTGGCATTGTTGACGAAGTACTGGACGTTCTTGGGCGGGTATTTCTCGTCGTCGATGTTCGAGGCCTTCATCAGGCGCTTGATCGCCGAGAGCTGGTCGGCCGTGTCGAGGATCTGGAAGGTCTGCGGCAGGCCGGCGTCGCGATAGTGCGCGCGCAGCATGCGGTTGCAGAGGCCGTGGAAGGTGCCGATCCACATGCCGCGCGTGTCGCTCGGCATCATCGCCGAGAGGCGCGACAGCATCTCGCGCGCGGCCTTGTTGGTGAAGGTCACGGCCAGCACGGTGGGCGGCGAGGCGAAACCCTGCTGGATCAGCCAGGCGATCCGCGTGATCAGCACGCGCGTCTTGCCGCTGCCCGCACCGGCGAGGATCAACGCGGGCTCGTTCGGCAGCGTGACGGCAGCGTATTGTTCGGGGTTCAGGTTGGCGAGCAGATCGGGCATGAAGAAGCGGGTATCGAGCGGGACGGAAGAAGGGAGGTGAAGCGCCACGACCGCCATTATAGAACGGTCGCGCCCGCGCGATCGGGCCGCCGCCGGCGCCGCGCCCGCCCCGTCGGGATGCGCATCCATTTATAATTGTCAGTTTCCGCATCAATCACGCATTCTTTCAGGCAATTCCGACCATGAGCGACAGTACGCTGGCGAAGAGTTTCGAGCCCCAGACCATCGAATCCCACTGGGGGCCGGAGTGGGAAAAGCGCGGCTACGCCGCCCCGACGATCGATCCCGCCAAGCCGAATTTCGCGATCCAGCTCCCGCCGCCGAACGTCACCGGCACGCTGCACATGGGGCACGCGTTCAACCAGACCATCATGGACGGCCTGACGCGCTACCACCGCATGCGCGGCGACAACACGCTGTGGGTGCCCGGCACCGACCACGCCGGCATCGCCACGCAGATCGTGGTCGAGCGCCAGCTCGACGCGCAGAAGGTCTCGCGCCACGACCTGGGCCGCGAGAAGTTCGTCGAGCGCGTCTGGGAGTGGAAGGAGAAGTCGGGCTCGACGATCACCGGCCAGGTGCGTCGGCTCGGCGCCTCCACCGACTGGAGCCGCGAATACTTCACGATGGACGACAAGCTCTCAAGCGTGGTGCGCGAGGTGTTCGTGCAGCTCTACGAGCAGGGCCTGATCTATCGCGGCAAGCGCCTGGTCAACTGGGACCCGGTGCTGATGACGGCCGTCTCCGACCTGGAAGTGGTGAGCGAGGAAGAGGACGGCAGCCTCTGGCACATCAACTATCCGCTGGTATCGGGCGAGGGCCACCTGACGGTGGCCACCACGCGCCCGGAAACCATGCTCGGCGACGTCGCCGTGATGGTGCACCCGGAAGACGAGCGCTACCGCCACCTGATCGGCCAGTCGGTGCGCCTGCCGCTGTCCAACCGCGAGATCCCGATCATCGGCGACGATTACGTCGACCGCGAATTCGGTACCGGCGTGGTCAAGGTCACGTCCGCGCACGACCTCAACGACTACCAGGTCGGCCAGCGCCACCAGCTGCCGCAAATCGAGATCCTCACGCTCGACGCGAAGATCAACGACAACGCGCCCGAGGCCTATCGCGGCCTGGACCGCTTCGAGGCGCGCAAGCGCGTGGTGGCCGACCTGGAAGCGGCCGGCGCGCTCGACTTGGTCAAGCCGCACAAGCTGATGGTGCCGCGCGGCGACCGCACCGGCGTGGTGATCGAGCCGATGCTGACCGACCAGTGGTTCGTGGCGATGACCAAGCCGGCGCCGGAAGGCACCTTCCACCCGGGCAAGTCGATCACCGAGGTATCGCTCGAGGTGGTGCACGACGGCCAGATCAAGTTCGTGCCGGAGAACTGGACCACCACCTACTACCAGTGGCTGGAGAACATCCAGGACTGGTGCATCTCGCGCCAGCTCTGGTGGGGCCACCAGATCCCGGCCTGGTACGGCGAGAACGGCGAGATCTTCGTCGCGCGCGACGAAGCCGGCGCCCGCGCCAAAGCCGACGCGGCCGGCTACGCCGGCGCGCTCAAGCGCGACGAGGACGTGCTCGACACCTGGTTCTCCTCGGCCCTGGTGCCGTTCTCCTCGCTCGGCTGGCCCAGCGAGACGCCCGAGCTGAAGCACTTCCTGCCCTCCTCGGTACTGGTCAGCGGCTTCGACATCATTTTCTTCTGGGTCGCCCGGATAGTCATGATGACGACGCATTTCACCGGCAAGGTGCCGTTCCACACCGTCTACATGCACGGGCTGGTGCGTGACGCGGAAGGCCAGAAGATGTCGAAGAGCAAGGGCAACACGCTCGACCCGATCGACATCATCGACGGCATCGGCCTGGAGGAACTGGTCGCCAAGCGCACCACGGGCCTGATGAACCCGAAGCAGGCGGCCTCGATCGAGAAGAAGACGCGCAAGGAATTCGCCCACGGCATCCCGGCCTTCGGCACCGACGCGCTGCGCTTCACGATGGCTTCGATGGCCACGCTCGGTCGCAACGTCAACTTCGACCTGGCGCGCTGCGAGGGCTATCGCAACTTCTGCAACAAGCTCTGGAACGCCACGCGCTTCGTGCTGATGAACTGCGAGGGCCACGACTGCGGCACCGCCAAGCCCGAGCTGTGCGGCGCCGGCGACTGCGGCTCCGGCGGCTACCTGGATTTCTCGGCGGCCGACCGCTGGATCGTCTCGCTGCTGCAGCGCGTGGAAGCCGACATCGCCAAGGGCTTCGACGACTACCGCTTCGACAACATCGCCAACAGCATCTACAAGTTCGTCTGGGACGAGTACTGCGACTGGTACGTCGAGCTGGCCAAGGTGCAGATCCAGAACGGCACGCCCGAGCAGCAGCGCGCCACGCGCCGCACCTTGCTGCGCGTGCTGGAGACGGTGCTGCGCCTGGCGCACCCGGTGATTCCCTTCATCACCGAGGCGCTCTGGCAGAAGGTTGCCCCCTTGGCGGGCCGCTATCCGGCGGGCCAGGGCGTGGGCGAGGCCTCGCTGATGGTGCAGCGCTACCCGGTGGCGGACCTGTCCAAGCTCGACGAGGCCTCCGAGCAATGGGCGGCCGAGCTGAAGTCGGTGGTCGACGCTTGCCGCAACCTGCGCGGCGAGATGAACCTGTCGCCGGCCACCCGCGTGCCGCTGCTGGCCACCGGCGGCGAGCTCGAGCGCCTGGCCAGCTTCGCGCCCTACCTGAAGGCGCTGGCGCGCCTGTCAGAAGTCACCATTGTGGCCGACGAAGCCGCGCTCGACGCCGAGGCGCAGGGCGCGCCGATCGCAATCGTCGGCGGCACCAAGCTGGTGCTGAAGGTCGAGATCGACGTGAAGGCCGAACGCGAGCGCCTGTCGAAGGAAGTCACGCGGCTCGAGAACGAGATCCGCAAGTGCGAGGCCAAGCTCGGCAACCAGGCCTTCGTGGCGAAGGCCCCGCCGGCGGTGGTCGAACAGGAGCAGAAACGGATCGCCGAATTCCGCGGCACGCTCGACCAACTGGCCGCGCAGCTGGCCCGTTTGCCGGCATAAGAGGATGTTTTCCGGTCATTTGCCCGCGCAATGACCGGCGTAACAAAGGGTAAGCTAGCTTGCACGGACCGTGCCAGCCCAATCACCATGGGCGTCACGAACGAATCAATCCAAGGATGAAAGGTCGATCACATGCTGAAAGTCACTAAGGCGGTATTTCCGGTTGCCGGTCTCGGCACCCGCTTCCTGCCGGCGACGAAGGCAAGCCCGAAAGAAATGCTGCCCGTCGTCGACAAGCCCCTGATCCAGTATGCCGTCGAGGAAGCGATCGCGGCCGGCATCACGGAAATGATCTTCGTCACCGGGCGCAGCAAGCGCGCGATCGAGGATCACTTCGACAAGTCCTACGAAGTCGAGGCCGAACTCGAGGCACGCGGCAAGGAAAAGCTGCTCGAGCTGGTGCGCAGCATCAAGCCCGCCAATGTCGATTGCTTCTACGTGCGCCAATCCGAGGCGCTCGGCCTCGGCCACGCCGTGCTGTGCGCCGAGAAGCTGGTCGGCGACAACCCGTTCGCCGTGATCCTCGCCGACGATCTGCTCGACGGGCACCCGCCCGTCATGAAGCAGATGGTCGACACCTTCGACCACTACCACAGCTCGATCATCGGCGTGGAAGAGATCCCGCCCGCGGAGACCAAGTCCTACGGGATCGTCGACGGCAAGGAATGGGAAGAGTCGATCGTCAAGCTGTCTGGCATCGTCGAGAAGCCCGCGCCCGAGGATGCGCCCTCCAACCTCGGCGTGGTCGGCCGCTACATCCTGAAGCCGCGCATCTTCGAACACCTGCGCGCGATCAAGCCCGGCGCCGGCGGCGAGATCCAGCTGACCGACGCGATCCAGGCCCTGGTGGCCGACGAGCAGGTGCTGGCCTACAAGTACCAGGGCACGCGCTTCGACTGCGGCAGCAAGCTCGGCTATCTGAAGGCGACCGTCGAGTTCGCGTTGCGCCATCCGGAAGTGCGCGACGAGTTCGAGCAGTATCTGCGCGAACGCGGCACCTCGCCGGTATAAGCGGGCTCCCGCCCTGCCCGCCTAACGGTGGGCATCATCGAGTAGGGGACGGGGTTACCCCCGTCGCCCTCTCACACCACCGTACGTGCGGTTCCGCATACGGCGGTTCATA
>JAYFRU010000100.1:0-9426 GCA_040946965.1 Burkholderia sp.
GCAAAGAGCAGAAGTAAATAACAAGCCGCGAAAGTTTACAAGCGGCTCAGATCGACTTGTGTGTAATGAAATGGGCCAAGCGGGAATTGCGCGCGGCGCTGCCCGATTATCGCGAGGTGTTCGCCGAGGTCGAGGCGGCCATGCGCGAGGCGGCACGCGAGATCGCCGAGGAGCGCGCGCGGCGCGGCGGTGATTCCGGAAATCGAATTCGGGGAGATCGCGGCCGGCCGCGTGAGCGAGGCGCGGCTCGCGCGCGTGAAGTCGCGCGGCGCCTGCGTGATCCGCGGCGTGTTCGAGCGCGAGCGCGCCGAACGCTGGGACCGCGAGATCGCCGACTACGTCGAGCGCAACCGGCTCGACACCAGGCTCGAACATCGCGCCGAGGACCCCTACTTCGGCCAGCTCGCCTCCAGCAAGCCGCAGATCTACGGCGTCTATTGGTCGGCGCCGCAGGTGGAGGCGCGCCAGTCGCCGGAGCTGACGCAGGCGCGCGTGTTCCTGAACCGGCTGTGGCGCGCGCACAGCGAAGGGCGCCGCCATTTCGATCCGGACCAGGTGCCGGCCTATGCCGACCGGCTGCGCCGCCGGCCGCCCGGTTCGGCCTCGCTGGGGCTGTCGGCGCATTGCGACGGCGGCTCGGTGGAGCGCTGGATCGAGGCCAACTTCCGCCGCGTCTATCGCCACGTGTTCGCCGGCAACTGGCGCGACTACGATCCCTTCGACGCGGCCTGGCGCACCGAGGTGGAGGAGATCGCCTCGCCGGCCGTCTGCTCGATGTTCCGCACCTTCCAGGGATGGACCGCGCTGAGCGCGCAAGGCCCCGGCGACGGCACGCTGCAGCTGGTGCCGATCGCCAATGCGATGGCCTACGTGCTGCTGCGCGCGCTGCAGGACGACATCGCCGAGGACGATCTGTGCGGCGCGATGCCGGGCCGGGCCTTGTCGATCCGCCCCGAGTATCACGCGCCGCTGTTCGAGGCGCTCTCGTCGATCCCGCCGATGCAGCCGGGCGACACGGTGTTCTGGCACGGCGACGTGATCCACGCCGTGGAGGACGCGCATCGCGGCGCCGGCTACAGCAACGTGATGTATATCGCCTCGGCGCCGGGCTGCGAGAAGAACGCGGCATATCTGCGGCGGCAACTGCCGAGCTTCATCGCCGGCGAGAGTCCGCCCGATTTCCCGGCCGACCATTTCGAGGTCGATTTCGGCGGTCGCGCCGGGGCCGGCGACCTGACGCCGCTCGGGCGCGCGCAGCTCGGGCTGGAGGAGGCGGGGATGGCGCCGCGCTGAGGTGCTGCGGGCGGCGACGAGCGCGCGCGGCCGACAGCGCCGGGCTGGCGCGATCGCGAGGCCGCGCGCCGTCGCTCAGGGCGTGGCGCTGCTGCAATACTCGGCGAAGCCGGGGCGCGCCGAGAGCCGCTGCTGGTAATAGGCCTCCACGGCCGGCAGCGGAGCTTGCTCGAACGGCGTGCCGAACCAGCGATGCACCGACAGCCCGATGGCGATATCGGCGATCGAGAAATGCTCGCCGGCCACGAAGGCGCCGGTGTCGGCGAGCCGCGCATCGAGGATGCGCATCAGCCGCGTCCAGCCCGCGATCGCTTCGGCGGTGGCCTGCGGATCCTGGTGCGCGGGCGACTTGCGCACCAGGCCCAGGAAGGCATAGCTCCAGGCGCGATTGAGATCGGTGGCCTGCCAGTCCAGCCACTGGTCGACGCGCGCGCGGGCGATCGCCTCGGCCGGGTAGAGCGCCTCGCCGCCGTAGCGGGTGGCCAGGTAGCGGACGATGGTGTTCGATTCCCACAGCACGAGATCGCCGTCGCGCAGCACCGGCACCAGGCCGTTCGGGTTCAGCGCCAGGAATTCGGGCGTGTTCGGCGAGCGGAAACCCGAGCCCCAGTCCTCGCGCTCGAACGGCAGCTGCAGTTCGGCACAGGTCCACAGCACCTTGCGCACGTTGATCGACGGGATCTTTCCGAGAATATTCAGCATGGCGGCTCCGCTCGCGGGGAAGGGGGAAGGCGAGCCGGCAGTGTAGGCGAGCGCGGGCCGCTCGGCCATGCACAGTTGAGCGGCGCTCGCGCCGGAGAGTGTGCGCAGGTCGGGCGGGGACCACGCTTCGCCGTCCCGTGCCTCGACAATTCTGCACATCCAGGTTTTTTTCCGCTAGGCATGATGCCGGCCGATATCGGTATCGACGGAAACAGGATCATGCGTTTCGGGTGGAGATGGCTGGCTGTCGGCTTGCTCGTGGCGGCGACGAGCGGATGTTCGAGCCTGACCGGTCTTCTGTATTGCCAACAAAGCGGAATCCGGATCGTGGACCTGCGCTGTTTCCCGTGAGGGCGGGGAGAGCCGGGATGCTCGCCCGCGAGGCCGCCGCAAAGGCCCGTTCCGCAGGATCGACCATGAGTGGCAGATCGGGCGAAACAGGATGTGCAGTCATTCTGTTTCAGGGATCTGTGCCTACTGATTGCTATTTCCCGTATGCAGAATGGGAACGAGGTGACGGGAATGTCCGGTGCTGGACAACAGGTGACAGCGGGCCGGCTGTTGAATCAATGTCTCGTCATCCTTTCAGGAGAAAACACATGGCAGGTCCCAGCCGAATTGGAAAAACCCCCGGCGTATCGTCCCATGATCTGCCTTTGTCGTCGGACCCGGAGCGGTCCGGCGCGGCACGATCGGCACCGTCTTCGCTGAAGAACGAAGGTCCGCTTGCGGGCCTCGCATCGTACCGGCAAGACCGGGAAACCACCGCCCGCGACGGTTCGCCGGCCAGCCCGGCAGGATCGTTCGCCGCCTCGTCGCGTCGCGAGTCCGATCGGCTCGAGCTGGGAGGCAGTGGCGTGCGAATTACCCCGGGCATGATCGATAACGGGGACCGTCCATTGCCGAGACACGACGGCGAGCGCCTGACCTCGGTGCCGTACGTCCAACCCGGGCAAGGCAAGGACCAGCGCATCGTCGGAATATCCCGTCAGCGTGACCAGAAATTCGAGGCCTTCGACCTCTCCGGCAACCAGCCTCGATCCGCCGGCATGTTTGATATTTCGAAAGACACGGATGGCAATTCGGTGATCAGCGATCCTGTCCGTCTTCGCGGCGGGGCGCCCGGCGATCAGTATCAATATTCGTATCAAACGCCCGCGTCCTATCAGACCAACTACGGAGAATCCTCCAGTTCCGCTGCCTACAGCGCCGGCGCCGCGACGGGGACAACGGCGGCACCGGCCGCCTCGTCGGCGGCGACGACCTACGTTTCGCTGGATGTGCCGTTCAAACGGCAAACCAAACCGGCGGATTGCTGGTATGCATGCATCCAGATGATGTTGTCGTGGAAAAACGGCACGACGACCAAGCCGATGGGAAACAGCGTCCAACAACATCGCAGCGGCATTTTCGGCAGGAAGCTCGCCTTCGGGAGTCGCGAAGGCGGGAGAATCATGGACGACAACGGGCTGGTTGCCGTTGGCGACAAGTTGGAATTGAACGACCCGGCCTCCATGAAAAGCCTGCTGGAGAATCATGGCCCGATCATCCTGGTCGGAAAGTTCGATCCGCTCCGGCAAGGACATTTCATTTTGCTGACCGGCGTCGATCCCGCATCGCGACAAGTCGCGATTCAGGACCCGGGCTGGACCGGCGGAACGCAATGGCATCCCCTGGAATACTTGAACCGCGTCACGCGATCTCCCGGCTCCGACAACGTCGACACGTATTCCGCAGTCGCGCTGGCGGCGGATCGCTAGCTTTCACGATCTTTCCGGCCGGGCCTGCCGCTCTCCCCGCGCGGCCTTCAGAACTTCTGCCGGATCCCCAGGCTCACCAGCGCCTGCGAGCGCGCCGCCGAGGAATGGCCGTTCCCCTTGTCGGACACCGAGGCGCTGGCCGCCACCACCTGCCCGTCGGGGTCCAGCGTGCTGCCCGAGGCATGCTGCCAGCCGGCCAGCAGGTAGACGCTGGTGCGCCGGGAGAGATCGTAGGTCGCGCCGGCCGAGACGTTGTGATAGACGGCGCGATCGTCCAGCCCGTCCAGTTCGCTGCCGCGCGTGTAGCTGTAGCCGAGGAACAGCTGGGTGGCAGGCGTGGCCTGCCAGCGCGTGAACACGCCGGCGATGTTGAAGCTGGCGTGGCCGCGGAACAGCGACTGCGCGCCGGCGCGGTACTGCACGTTGCTGTAGTTGACGCCCACCACCGTCGAGCCGAAATCCCAGGTCGCGCCGGTCGCCACGATCTGCTGCGTCTGCGCGCTCGCGTAACCCTCGCTGATCGAGGAGTTGAAGGTGCCGTCGTCGCTGCTGGTCCAGCCGCCGGCGCTGCTGTCGCCGCGGCCGGTCTTGCTGTTGTCGGAGCGCTCGAAGCCGGTGCCGAGCTTGAGCGGCCCGTTCGCGTAACCGGCGCCCACGCTCCAGCTGCCGCGGCGCTTGACGCTGCCGGCCTGGTTGCCGAAGCCGTACATGGCGCCGAAGCTGAAACCCGCGTAATTCGCGCTGGTGTACTTGATCGAGTTGTCCACGCGCACCGTCTGGTCGAGATCGTCGATATCGCCCGGATGCGCGCCGAAGCCGCCGATGTAGTTGACCGGCGCCACGCCGGCGACGAAATCGTCGAGCGGCGTGTACTGGCGGCCGAGCGTCAGGGTGCCGTAGCGCGAGTTGCCGAGGCCGACGTAGGACTGCCGGCCGAACAGGCGTCCGCCCTGGCCGGCGCGGCCGTTGGTGATGTCGAAACCGTCCTCGAGCGTGAAGATCGCGCGCTAGCCGCCGCCGAGCAGCTCGGTGCCGCGCAGGCCCCAGCGGCTGCCGGACAGGTTGCCCGAGGCCAGGCCGAGGTCGGAATGGCCGGTCGCGCCCCGGCCGGTGCCGGTGCGCTCGTTGCTGCGGTAGGTGATGCCGGCATCGACGATGCCGTAGAGCGTGACGGACCCCTGCGCGGAAGCGGCGGTCGCCAGGGTCAGCAGCAGCGGAGCGGCGGTCAGTTGCTTTTTCATGATGAGCGAGTGTCGTTTTATAGGGTCGGGCCGGACGGAGCGGGGCGTCCGGCGATGCGGCGAGGGCGAGTGCGGAGGCGGCGGCCCGGCCGGGATCGATGGCCGGGGCGGTGCGGCATGCCGACGACGGGATCGGCCGCAGCCGCGCGCCTCCGTGCGTGTCATGCTAAATGGAACCGGTTCCGGCATTAAGCGGAATGCAGCCAACAGACCGTTGCGCGATCTGATGACAGTTGGCTGACGCAGGCGGCGGCGCGAGCAGACGCCGTGCCTGGCGGCAACGCCGTGCGAGGGAGGCGGGGGCTAGACGCGCGAGGCGATCGGCACTTCGAGCCGGCGCCTGGCGGGGCGCGCGAGCCAGGCCCGCAGCGGCGCGTCGAGGTAGCGGTCGAGCAGGGCGACCAGCACCAGCATGCCGGCCACGAAGGCGGCCAGCGCGGGCTTGCCGTAGACGGCGTGCCGATGCGTCTCCATCAGCCGGTAGGCCAGCAGCAGCACCGGCACATGGATGATGTAGAGCCCGTAGGAGACGCGGCCGAGCGTCTCGAAGACGGGCGCGAGCCAGGCGGGCGGTTCGAACGAGGTGGCGGCACGGACGATCAGCGGGATCGCCACGAACACCTCGGCGATCGCGGCCGGGCCGGCCCAGTGCGGCGGGATCTTCGCGCACAGCATCAGCAGCACGGCCGCCAGCGCCAGCAGCGAGACGGCCGCGCTGCCCGGGCGCGGCCCGCTGCGCCGCAGCCGGAACAGCAGCACGCCGGCCGAGAACGAGAAGCCCACGCGCGCCAGCGCGAGATACCGCTTGCCGAGGTCCCAGCCCTCGTCGATGCCTTGATGGGTGAGCGCGTAGCGCACGATCACCACGGCGGCGGGAATCATCGTCAGCACCAGGATGCGCATCACCGCGCGCCGCACGATGGCCGCGAAGGCGAGGTTCGCGACGATCTCGTAGAACAGCGACCAGGCGGGATTGTTGACGAGGTACAGCGGCGTGGCGCGCGAGGGCAGCATCAGCAGCGAGAGCAGCACGAACACCGTGGTGGCGAGCAGCGAGGCGCTCGGGCGGGCCGTGCTGGTGAGGTGCGCTGTCGCCACGAAGTGGCTCGCCAGGCCCAGCACGATGCCGATCAGGTAGAGCGGGTAGAGCCGGATCAGCCGTAGTTTCGCGAAGGCGAGCCAGCCGAGCGCGCCCGAGCGCAGCCGCGCCTCATAGGCATTGGCGACCACGAAGCCGCTGATCGCGAAGAACAGGTCGACGGCCAGGTAGCTCTGCGGGAAGCTCGGCGCATGGAACAGCAGCGGCGCATGGCGGAACACGATCAGGATCGCGGCGAGGCCACGGATGGCATCGAGGTTGGCGTACTTCCACGTCGTCATGGTGAATGAAGCGCGTTCTCTGGTGGTCCGGCCGTCGGCCCCGGCTGGTGATCAGGGCGGCTCGACGGCGACGGAAGCGGCGACGGTCCGGCGACGACGGGGATCAGCGGCGGTCGCTGGCCGTCGTGGACGATGCCGCGGATTCTGGATATCGGCGGGCGTGCTTGTAAGCCGGGAGGCAGGGCGCTTGCAGAGGGCTCGGCGGCGGCTGCGCGCCGCGAGACGGGCGCGGGGCGCGTCGGCAAGGAACCGGGCGGCAGCCTGCCGGCGCGGCGATCCTCCGCGCCGCCCACGGTTTTCGACGGTGCCGTCGCGGCCGCATGCGATACTCGCCGCTTGTCCGCGCCAGCGGAGCCAGCCACCGGAGGAGCCGCCGTGTTCGCGAGTTATGATCCGACCCATATGGGTTTCGTCGCCGAGATCGACGGCTGTCGTTGTGTCATCGAGGGCATCGCCTCGCCGATCGCGGACCAGATCGACTGGCGCTGGACCATTTCGATCGCGCACCTGGACAACCCCGACGGCATGGATCCCGACAAGTTCGATGTGCTCGCGACGGGGGAGACGGTGACGCCGCTGCAGGCTTCGCAGCAGATCGTGGCCTGGCTCGGCGCGCATCCGCCCGAGGACGACGACTACGAGGATGCGCCGCCGGAAGGCGGCGAGGGGCGCTGAGCGGCGCGGCTTCCACCGCCCGCGCCTGAAGGAATCGAGCTTCGCGGGGCGGCGCGCTCCTTGTCGAGTCAGCGCCAGGCTTGCGTGAACTCCGCGATCACGCGCGTGAGGTGCGCCTGCATCGCCTCGCGCGCGCCCTGCGCATCGCGCGCCATGGTGGCCGAGAAGATCCGCTGATGCTCGTCCTGCGAGGCCTCGCGCAAGGCCGTGTCGTGGAAGTGCTCCTCGATCTTGCGCCATAGCGGATCGGCCCGCGAGCCGTCCCACATCGCCGCCACCATGTGCCGCAGCACCGCATTGCCGCTGGCCTCGGCGATCCCCAGATGGAATTCCCGGCCGGCCGCCTCGTTGGCGGCCTTGTCGCCCATGTTCTCGCGCATCGCGCGCAGCGCGGCGAACAGACGGTCGAGATCGGCGTCCTTGCGCTCGGTGGCCGCCAGCGCGGCGATTTCCGCCTCGATCAGCGCCCGCGCGCGCAGCGTCTCGATCGGCCCCGGCCCGCGCGGCAGCTCGAAGGGCGTGGGCCGTGCCTCGCGCGTCTCCGCCACGTAGATCCCCGAGCCCACCCGCACCTCCACCACGCCGCGCACTTCCAGCGCGATGATCGCCTTGCGCACCTGGGTGCGGCTGACGGCGAAGCGCTCGGCCAGCGTGCGCTCCGAGGGCAGGCGCGCGCCGGCGCCCACGTCGCCCGAGGAGATCAGTTCGTAGATCTGTTTTGCCAGCCCGACGTAGGAACGGTCGGCCGCGTCGGCTTCGGCGGCTCGGCCCGGCGGCGTGGAAAAGACTTCAGCCATGCGATGTGCTCTCGAGATAAGGTGCCGGCCGGGAAGAGCCGGCTGGGGATCGCGAAAAATGGTACACCAGTTTGGCCGGCCGTCGGATCCGGTCGATCCGGCCCTGCCCGAAATCCGTGCCGGGCGGCCCACCGGCCATGGTCGACAGGCTCACTCAACTGGTAGACCACTATTTCGCCAAACTGGTTGGCCAGTGAGAATCTGGTCCAACCAGGTGGGGCCGGACGACCCGGCGCGCCGCCAGGCGACCTTCATGAAGGAGGAGCGCACGGTGAAGATGTCCTTTCGTTGGTACGGCGATGCCGATCCCGTTTCGCTGCAGTACATCCGCCAGATTCCCGGTGTCACGCAGATCGTGTCAGCCGTCTACGACGAGCCGGTGAGCGAGGTCTGGCCGCTGGCGAAGATCGAGGCGCTGAAGGCGAGGATCGAGGCGGCCGGGCTGCACTTCGAGGTGGTCGAATCGGTGCCGGTGCACGAGGACATCAAGCTCGGCAAGCCTTCGCGCGATCGCCTGATCGTCAACTACCAGCAGACCCTGCGCCACCTCGCGGCGGCCGGCATTCGCGTGGTCTGCTACAACTTCATGCCGGTGTTCGACTGGACCCGCACCGAGCTGTCCAGGACGCTCGAGGACGGCTCCACCTGCCTGGCCTTCAGCACCCGCCGAGGTCGAGCGCATCGATCCGGCCCAGGGCATCTCGCTGCCGGGCTGGGATTCGAGCTACCAGCCCGGGTAGCTGCAGGCCCTGCTGGCCGAGTACCGCGAGATCGACGAGGCACGGCTGTGGGCCAACCTCGAATATTTCCTGAAGGCGATCGTGCCGGTGGCCGCCGAATGCGGGATCCGCATGGCGATCCATCCCGGCGATCCGCCGCGTACGATCTTCGGCCTGCCGCGCATCGTCAAGAACCGCGACGACCTGGCCCGCATCCTGAAGGCGGTTGATCACCCGGCCAACGGCCTGACGCTCTGCTCGGGCTCGCTCGGCGCGGGGCCGCAGAACGATGTGGAGGCGCTGGTGCGCGAGTTCGGCGCGATGGGCCGGATCCATTTCGCGCATATCCGCAACGTCAAGATCACGCCCGAGGGCGACTTCGAGGAATCGGCGCATCTGTCGAGCTGCGGCTCGCTCGACATCGCCGCGATCGTGAAGGCCTACCACGACACCGGCTTCACCGGCTACGTGCGGCCCGATCACGGCCGCATGATCTGGGGCGAAACCGGCAAGCCCGGCTACGGGCTCTATGACCGCGCGCTGGGCGCGGTCTACCTGAACGGGCTCTGGGAAGCGCTGCAGAAGTTCGATCACGCCCGCGCTGCATCGCGCGATACGCGACACACCACCGACTACACCGATAAGCACGCCAACGTGCGACCGATGACGTCCGCCCGCCACGAGCGGACGCGCCGGCAACCCAACGAAGCGGAGACCTTCGATGCCGAACATCCGATGGGCGATGATCTTCATGTGGGGTCTTCGCGGAAAAGTGTGATGGGAAACGCTATTTTTCAGATTCGAGGCAGCATGCAAGTGAGGATCTTCAAGCGCAGCTACTCTTCGTCGCGCAGCCCGT
>JAYFRU010000101.1:0-1102 GCA_040946965.1 Burkholderia sp.
GCCTGGGCCTGGGCGATGCTGGGGTTGCCCTCGAGCGCCTCGTCGATCAGCTTCGGCAGTTGCGGATCGCCGAACTGGCTCGCCCAGTCGAGCGCCGGCCAGTGGCCGCCTTCGGCGGGCAGGCTCTGCGTGCTGTCGAACTGCGACTCGGGCGCGATCTGCTTGTCGCTGTGAATGCCCATGTAATTGGCGCAGCCGGCCAACGCGAAAGCGGCGAGCGCAGCCGCCAGCCCGCTGCGTATCGGCCAGATACCGGCCCCGGCCCTGGATGAATGGTGGACATTGCAAGGATTTCCTTATGTCGATCCATTGAAATTATTGTTATGGCACGGTTTATTGGGCGGAACCGGCCTGGTTGCCGGTGCCACCGTCGCCGCAGTAGTTGCTGAGAATTCGCCGCAGCATGCTTTTCAGGAAGCCGACTTCCTCGGGCGTGAAGCCGTTCAGCAACTGGTCGAGCACGCTGATGAAGATCTCCGGCATGCGCTCGGCCAGCTCGCGTCCTTCATCGGTCAACTCGAGCCGTACCACCCGGCGATCCTCGTGGCTGCGCACGCGCGACAGCAGCCCGCGCTTCTCGACACGATCGAGCAGCCGCGTGACGGCACTGGCGTCGATCGCGTATTCGCGCGCCAGCTCGGTGGCCGTCGAGCATTTGTCGACCGCCAGCATGAACAGCATGCTGGCCTGGGTGCCGGTGATGCCGAGTTCGGTCTGGGTGCGCTGCGTGACTAGGTTCGTCATCAGCGAGCGCACGCGCGACAACAGGTAGCCGATGCTGTCGTTGATCGGATAGGCCGACAGCGACAGGCCGCAGGTGGAAGAAGAAGTGGAATCCGGCATAGCCTCTGATTCTGCAATAGTTGACTAGGCAGCAGTATAGGCGTGCTTGATTGCCGCAGCAAATAATGAACCGCCGTGCCGGCGTCGGCAATCGGGGCCGATACGTAGATGAGCAGGCGGCGAACCAGGGAGGGGGCGCGATCGGGGTGGCCGGCATGGCGTGGGCGCGACAGTCGGTGTGCGCTGCAGCGAAAGGGCGGCTCGCGACATCCCGGCATGCTATAATCCTATGCTTTGCAGCATGCAATAAAGTAGCAGC
>JAYFRU010000101.1:1202-9424 GCA_040946965.1 Burkholderia sp.
CAAGTAGCAGCCAAGTAGCAGCCAAGTAGCAGCCAAGTAGCAGCCAAGTAGCAGCCAAGTAGCAGCCAAGTAGCAGCCAAGTAGCAGCGGTAGCAGCGCGCGTGAGGCACGACCATCCACGCGCGTTTTTGCGTGTCCGATCATCAGGTTTCGATTTCAGGTTTCTATGACCCGCGCCCTTCGCAATATCGCCATCATCGCCCACGTCGACCACGGCAAGACCACGCTCGTCGACCAACTGCTGCGCCAGTCCGGCACCTTCCGCGAGAACCAGCAGATGGTCGAGCGGGTGATGGACTCGAACGACATCGAAAAAGAGCGCGGGATCACGATTCTCGCGAAGAACTGCGCGGTCGAATACGAAGGCACCCACATCAACATCGTCGACACCCCGGGCCACGCCGACTTCGGCGGCGAGGTCGAGCGCGTGTTGTCGATGGTCGACTCGGTGCTGCTGCTGGTGGACGCGGTCGAAGGCCCGATGCCGCAGACCCGCTTCGTGACCAAGAAGGCGCTGGCGCTGGGTCTCAAGCCGATCGTGGTGGTCAACAAGATCGACCGCCCGGGCGCGCGGATCGACTGGGTGATCAACCAGACCTTCGACCTGTTCGACAAGCTCGGCGCGACCGAGGAGCAACTGGACTTCCCGATCGTCTACGCATCGGGCCTGAACGGTTATGCCGCGCTCGATCCGTCGGCACGCGACGGCGACCTGCGCCCGCTGTTCGAGGCGATTCTGCAGCACGTGCCGGTTCGCCCGGCCGACCCGGAAGCGCCCCTGCAACTGCAGATCACCTCGCTCGACTACTCGACCTACGTCGGCCGGATCGGCGTGGGCCGCATCACGCGCGGTCTTATCAAGCCGGGCCAGCCGGTGGTGATGCGCTTTGGCCCGGAAGGCGAGGTGCTGAGCCGCAAGATCAACAAGGTGCTGTCGTTCAAGGGCCTGGAGCGCGTTCAAGTGGAAGCCGCCGAGGCCGGCGACATCGTGCTGATCAACGGCATCGAGGATGTCGGCATCGGCGCGACGATCTGCGCTGTCGACACGCCCGAAGCACTGCCGATGATCACCGTCGACGAGCCGACGCTGACCATGAACTTCCTGGTCAACTCCTCGCCACTGGCCGGTCGTGAAGGCAAGTTCGTGACCAGCCGCCAGATCCGCGATCGCTTGATGAAGGAGCTGAACCACAACGTGGCGCTGCGCGTGCGCGACACCGGCGACGAAACCGTGTTCGAGGTTTCGGGCCGTGGCGAACTGCACCTGACCATCCTGGTCGAGAACATGCGCCGTGAAGGTTACGAGCTGGCCGTGTCGCGTCCGCGCGTGGTGCTGCAGGAACTCGACGGCGTCAAGCAGGAGCCGTCCGAGCAGCTGACCATCGACGTCGAGGACGAGCATCAGGGTGGCGTGATGGAAGAGCTGGGCCGTCGCAAGGGCGAAATGCTCGACATGGCCTCGGACGGCTGCGGCCGCACGCGTCTCGAGTACAAGATCTCGGCACGGGGCCTGATCGGCTTCCAGAGCGAGTTCCTGACGCTCACGCGCGGCACGGGCCTGATGAGCCACATCTTCGATTCCTACGCGCCGGCCAAGGAAGGTTCGGTCGGTGAGCGCCGCAACGGCGTGCTGATCTCGCAGGACGACGGCGCGGCCGTGGCCTACGCACTCTGGAAGCTGCAGGATCGCGGCCGCATGTTCGTGAAGCCGGGCGACGCACTCTACGAGGGCATGATCATCGGCATCCACAGCCGCGACAACGACCTGGTGGTCAACCCGATCAAGGGCAAGCAGCTGACCAACGTGCGTGCCTCGGGCACCGATGAAGCGATGCGCCTGGTGCCGCCGATCCAGATGTCGCTCGAATACGCGGTCGAATTCATCGATGACGACGAACTGGTCGAAGTGACGCCGCAGTCGATCCGCCTGCGCAAGCGCCACCTGAAGGAACACGAGCGTCGCCGCGCCAGCCGCGAAGCCGAGTAAGTCGCATCGAGCCCTGGCCCTGCCTCGGCGAGAATCCAGAAAAGCCGCCTTCGGGCGGCTTTTTTGCTGTGGCTGCACGGCGCCGCGTAAAACACTATCACGAGTACCGTCGGAATCGGGGCCATTTGTCGCGAAAGCCCGCCGCAACGGGCTTTGAGGGTGCGACATTGTGACCTTCGTTGGTGCGTATTGTGATATGCTGCGCGCACGCAAGTTTTAGGTCCTTCCAAGCAAGACTTGATTCGCGCAATCCGCTAAACGGTCAGGCCGTGTCGCGGAAGGTTGAGTAACCCGCTATTTCTCGAGAAGCTCGAAGAAAGGTGAGCGTAAAATGTCAGATGTAATGAAGCAGTTCCAGCTGAACTCCTATCTGTTCGGCGGCAATGCTTCGTATGTGGAAGAACTGTACGAAGCCTACCTGGACAACCCGGCATCGGTGCCGGACAACTGGCGCGAGTATTTCGACGCGCTGCAGAACGTGCCGGCTACGGATGGTTCCAACGCGAACGACGTCGCCCACTTTCCGATCGTCGAATCCTTTGCCCAGCGCGCCAAGGCCAACGCCTTCATCCCGCGCGACAACGGCAATGCCGGCGGCAATCTGGCCACAGCGCGCAAGCAGGTGCACGTCCAGACGCTGATCAGCGCCTATCGCTTCCTCGGCTCGCAATGGGCCAATCTCGATCCCCTGAAGCGCCGCGAGCGCCCCGCGATCCCCGAACTCGAACCCGCGTTCTACGACTTCTCCGAGGCCGACCTCGACCAGACGTTCAGCGCCAGCAACCTGTATTTCGGTTTCGAGCAGGCTTCGCTGCGTGACATCGTCAAGTCGCTGCGCGACACGTATTGCGGCACGATCGGCGCCGAGTACATGTACATCGGCGATCCGGAGCAGAAGCGCTGGTGGCAGGAGCGTCTCGAGTCGACGCGCGCCACGCCGAACTTCACGGCCGAGAAGAAGAAGCACGTGCTGAATCGCCTGACGGCCTCCGAAGGCCTGGAGCGCTATCTGCACACCAAGTACGTCGGCCAGAAGCGTTTCTCGCTCGAGGGCGGCGAAAGCTTCATCGCGGCGATGGACGAAGTGGTCCAGCATTCGGGTTCGAAGGGCGTGCAGGAAATCGTCATCGGCATGGCCCACCGCGGCCGCCTGAACGTGCTGGTCAACACGCTCGGCAAGATGCCGGCCGACCTGTTCGCCGAATTTGAAGGCAAGCACGTCGACGATCTGCCGGCCGGCGACGTGAAGTACCACAAGGGCTTCTCGTCGGACATCGCCACCGAAGGCGGCCCGGTCCACCTGTCGCTCGCGTTCAACCCCTCGCACCTGGAAATCGTCAACCCGGTGGTCGAGGGTTCGGCCAAGGCACGGATGGACCGTCGCGGCGACGCCGACGGCCTGCAGGTGCTGCCGGTGCAGATCCACGGCGACGCGGCCTTCGCGGGCCAGGGCGTGGTGATGGAAACGCTGAACCTGGCGCAGACGCGCGGTTATGGCACGCACGGCACGCTGCACATCGTCATCAACAACCAGATCGGCTTTACCACCTCGGACCCGCGCGACGCGCGTTCGACGCTGTATTGCACCGACGTGGTCAAGATGATCGAGGCGCCGGTGCTGCACGTGAACGGCGACGATCCGGAAGCGGTGGTGCTCGCGGTGCAGATCGCGATCGACTATCGCATGCAGTTCCACAAGGATGTCGTGATCGACATCGTCTGCTTCCGCAAGCTCGGTCACAACGAGCAGGACACGCCGGCGGTCACGCAGCCGCTGATGTACAAGAAGATCGCGCAGCACCCGGGTACTCGCGCGCTGTACGCCGAGAAGCTGGTGCAGCAGGGCGTGATCACCGCCGAGCAGGCTGACGAGTTCGTCAAGGCCTACCGCAAGGCGATGGACGACGGCCACCACACGGTCGATCCGGTGCTCTCGAACTACAAGAGCAAGTACGCGGTCGACTGGGTGCCGTTCCTGAACCGCAAGTGGACCGATGCGGCCGACACGGCCGTGCCGCTGGCCGAACTGAAGCGCCTCGGCGAGCGCATCACCACAGTGCCGGAAAACTTCAAGGTCCACCCGCTGGTCGAGCGCGTGATCAACGACCGCCGCAAGATGGCCCAGGGCGATCAACCGCTCGACTGGGGCATGGGCGAGCATCTCGCGTTCGCCTCGCTGGTCGCATCGGGCTACGCCGTGCGACTGACCGGCCAGGATTCGGGCCGCGGCACCTTCACGCACCGTCACTCGGTGCTGCACGACCAGAACCGCGAGCGCTGGAACGACGGCACCTATGTGCCGCTGCAGAACATCTCGGAAGGTCAGGCGAACTTCACCGTGATCGACTCGGTGCTGTCGGAAGAGGCGGTGCTCGGTTTCGAGTACGGCTACTCGACCGCCGAACCGAACACGCTGGTGCTGTGGGAAGCGCAGTTCGGCGACTTCGTGAACGGCGCGCAGGTGGTGATCGACCAGTTCATCTCCTCGGGCGAAGTGAAGTGGGGCCGCGTCTCGGGCCTGACGATGCTGCTGCCGCACGGCTACGAAGGCCAGGGTCCGGAGCACTCGTCCACGCGTATCGAGCGTTTCCTGCAGATGTGCGCGGATCACAACATGCAGGTGGTCCAGCCGACCACGCCGGCGCAGATCTTCCACCTGCTGCGTCGCCAGATGATCCGCCTGTTCCGCAAGCCGCTGATCGTGGCCACGCCGAAGTCGCTGCTGCGCCACAAGGAAGCGGTGTCGGATCTGTCGGAACTGGCCAAGGGTTCGTTCCATCCGGTGCTCGGCGAAACCGACGAGACCATCGACGCGAAGAAGGTCAAGCGCGTGCTGGCCTGCTCGGGCCGGGTGTACTACGACCTGGTCGCGCATCGCCGTGAAGCGAAGGCGCACGATGTCGCGATCGTCCGGATCGAGCAGCTCTATCCGTTCGCGCACAAGCAGTTCGAAGCGGAACTGAAGAAGTACGACAATGCGACCGAAGTGGTCTGGGTGCAGGACGAGCCGCAGAATCAGGGTCCGTGGTTCTACATCGAACACCACCTGAAGGAAGGCATGAAGGAAGGGCAAAAGCTCGCGTACAGCGGCCGCCTGGCTTCGGCCTCGCCGGCGGTCGGTTATTACGCGAAGCACTACGAGCAGCAGAAGGCCCTGATCGAAGGGGCATTCGGCCGCCTGAAGAGCGCGTCGATCGCAAAATAAGCGGACCTCATGAACCGGGAGCGCGCCAGGCGCGTTCCCGATTTGTTTCGTCGCGCGCGGCAACGCGAGCACGATTCAGGCCGCAGGAACCCGACATTATCCAGATCACGCATCCAGGAATCAAGTCATGGCTATCGTAGAAGTCAAAGTCCCCCAGCTTTCCGAATCGGTTTCGGAAGCCACCATGCTGCAGTGGAAGAAGAAGCCCGGCGAGGCGGTCGCGCAGGATGAAATCCTGATCGAACTCGAGACCGACAAGGTCGTGCTCGAAGTGCCGGCGCCGGCAGCCGGCGTGCTGTCGCAAGTGCTGCAGAACGACGGCGACACGGTCGTCGCCGATCAAGTGATCGCCACCATCGACACCGAGGCGAAGGCCGGTGCCGTGGCCGCCGCCGCAGGCGAAGCCGAAGTGCGTCCGGCCCCGGCGCCGGTCGCGGTGGAAGCCGCTCCGGCCGCGCAAGCGGCTGCCGCGTCGGGCTCGAGCAACACCACAGCCTCGCCGGCTGCGGCTAAGCTGCTGGCCGAGAAGGGCGTCGATCCGAGCCAGGTCTCGGGCACCGGCCGCGACGGCCGCATCACCAAGGGCGACGCGCTGGGCGCGAACGCCACGCCGGTGAAGGCCGCCTCGGCACCCGCCGCAGCCGCGCCGAAGAAGGCCGCCGCGCTGCCGGACGTCAAGGTGCCGGCCTCGGCCACCACCTGGCTGAACGATCGTCCGGAACAACGCGTGCCGATGTCGCGCCTGCGCGCGCGTATCGCCGAGCGTCTGCTCGAGTCGCAGCAGACCAACGCGATCCTGACGACCTTCAACGAAGTCAACATGCAGCCGGTCATGGACCTGCGCACGAAGTACAAGGACAAGTTCGAGAAGGAACACGGCGTGAAGCTCGGCTTCATGTCCTTCTTCGTCAAGGCGGCGGTCCACGCGCTGAAGAAGTTCCCGCTGGTGAACGCGTCGATCGACGGCAACGACATCGTCTATCACGGCTACTTCGACATCGGCATCGCGGTCGGTTCGCCGCGCGGCCTGGTGGTGCCGATCCTGCGCAATGCCGACCAGCTGAGCCTGGCCGACATCGAGAAGAAGATCGCCGAATTCGGCCAGAAGGCCAAAGACGGCAAGCTGTCGATCGAGGAAATGACGGGCGGTACCTTCTCGATCTCGAACGGCGGCGTGTTCGGTTCGATGCTGTCGACGCCGATCATCAACCCCCCGCAGTCGGCGATCCTCGGCGTGCATGCCACCAAAGAGCGTCCGGTGGTCGAGAACGGCCAGATCGTGATCCGTCCGATCAACTACCTCGCGCTGTCGTACGACCATCGGATCATCGACGGCCGCGAAGCGGTGCTTTCGCTGGTTGCCATGAAGGACGCGCTGGAAGATCCGGCACGCCTGCTGCTCGACCTGTAAGCCCAGCCTTTCCCGCATTGAATCGCCCGTATCGCGCGGCGCACGCATGGGGTGCCGCCGCGCGCGGCAACAGAGAAGGATAGTCATGTCCAAGGAATTTGACGTCGTCGTGATCGGCGCCGGCCCCGGCGGCTACATCGCTGCGGTGCGTGCCGCGCAACTCGGCAAGACGGTTGCCTGTATCGAGAAGTGGAAGAACCCGGCCGGCGCGCTGAAGCTCGGCGGTACCTGCCTGAACGTCGGCTGCATCCCGTCGAAGGCGCTGCTGGCGTCATCGGAAGAGTTCGAGAAGACCTCGCACCACCTGGCCGACCACGGCATCACGGTTGGCGACGTGAAGATCGACACCGCCAAGATGCTGGCCCGCAAGGACGCCATCGTCGAGAAGATGACGGGCGGCATCGAGTACCTGTTCAAGAAGAACAAGATCACCTGGCTCAAGGGCCATGGCAAGTTCACCGGCAAGACCGACGCCGGCGTGCAGATCGAGGTCAGCGGCGAAGGCGAGACCGAGGTCGTGACGGCCAAGAACGTGATCATCGCGACCGGCTCGAAGGCGCGTCACCTGCCGAACCTACCGGTCGACGGCAAGATCGTCGCCGACAACGAAGGAGCGCTGACCTTCGGCACGGTGCCCAAGAAGCTCGCCGTGATCGGTGCCGGCGTGATCGGCCTGGAGCTCGGCTCGGTGTGGCGCCGCCTGGGTTCCGAAGTGACCGTGCTCGAAGCGCTGCCGGCGTTCCTCGCCGCAGCCGACGAAGCCGTCGCCAAGGAAGCCGCGAAGCTGCTCAAAAAGCAAGGCCTCGACATCAACCTCGGCGTGAAGATCGGCGAGATGAAGGCCTCGGACGCGGGCGTGTCGATCGCCTACACGGACAAGGACGGCGCGGCCAAGACGCTCGAGGCCGACCGCCTGATCGTGTCGATCGGTCGCGTGCCGAGCACCGACAACCTCGGCCTCGAGTCGATCGGCCTGAAGGCCAACGAGCGCGGTTTCATCGACGTCGACGATCACTGCCGTACCGCGGTGCCGAACGTCTACGCGATCGGCGACGTGGTGCGTGGCCCGATGCTCGCGCACAAGGCCGAGGACGAAGGCGTGCTGGTCGCGGAAGTGATCGACGGCCAGAAGCCGCATATCGACTACAACTGCATTCCGTGGGTGATCTACACCTCGCCGGAAATCGCCTGGGTCGGCAAGACCGAGCAGCAGCTGAAGGCCGAGGGCCGCGAGATCAAGGCGGGCAAGTTCCCGTTCTCGATCAACGGCCGCGCGCTGGGCATGAATGCGCCCGAAGGCTTCGCGAAGGTGATCGCCGATGCGAAGACCGACGAAGTGCTGGGCGTGCACATCATCTCGGCCAATGCCTCGGACCTGATCGCCGAAGCCGTGGTGGCGATGGAGTTCAAGGCGGCGTCGGAAGACATCGCCCGGATCTGCCACGCGCACCCGTCGCTGTCGGAAGTCCTGCGTGAAGCGGCCCTGGCCGCCGACAAGCGTTCGCTGAACAGCTGATCGACGCGGCCTTCGGGCCGCCACGGCGCCGCGGGGGGGGGGGGGGGGGGGGGGGGGGGGGGGGGGGGGGGGGGGGGGGGGGGGGGGGGGGGGGGGGGGGGGG
>JAYFRU010000102.1:0-9414 GCA_040946965.1 Burkholderia sp.
TAAAGTTTTTTCATGAATTTTTGTTGATTGATAGCTTCGACTTAATGCGTGTGGTCATAGAGCAATAAGGGTTCAGAATTATTATAGCTGCTTTGCAGTGTCCCGTCAGCTGTCCGCCTAGCGTCTCGATGGAATCATACAAAGCAAATATATAAAATCGTTGATATTTACACAGCCAACTGTGATCAATAATGTTTTTAATCATACGGTATAACAAGACCAGAAGACTGTTATAAAATTTATACATGTAATTTAGAATAAAAATGTTTATTATTGTTATAATTGTCAGCAGCTTAACAAACCTATTCCACTTTGTTTTTATACATGTTTTTAATTTTTAATACTACTCGTATTTTTTTAAATTTTGATTTGACGGTTTTAGAACCCTTTGTATATTCGATGAATGTAAAATTTTGTTTTAATTTTTTTAAAATTGGTTTTATGGTAGTTTGGCGAATTTGTGTGAAACGAACTTTTTCCGCAAAATGACATGTTTACGGGATTATTGCAAAATGACTAAATCTTTTTAGCATAAAGTCTTCTTCCAACATTCATAAAATTTCACATCAAGCACTTTTTATGTTTACAAGCTTAAGCAAATCATATCCAGCAAAAAGCATCATTCCCAAAGCAAAGTTTACTCAATTAGACGTGATTGACAAGCACAAAAACAGTTTTTGAGTTTTTTGAACTTTTGAAGCAAATTAAATAACAATTTTTTTTTCGGTTCCAAAGCGATTTCAATTGCTTTAGGAATTCGAATAACAAGAGAAAAGTAATTGGTATTTTTTCTAATAAAAGTCAACATTATTGTATACTTCAAATGTTGTAACGTTGAACGTGTGGACGCTAAAATAACGTCCACGAAAAACGATCAATGCGCGTGTGGGGGGTGTACATGTTTTGGCTTCCAAGCTGTAAGTGTGTAATAATATATACGACGTATGACTGTGACAATAAACGAGACACCTTACACCAAAAAAAAGGTACCCGATGGGATATCTATCTAATAAAAATATACGACGACATAAACTTTTTATTGCGTTTAGATAAATCAAAAAATAAGCGTACTAATCAGATAAAATCCAATTAGTTGCATGATTTGGTATTTATGGTCTAGTAGGAATAAATCAATAGATGAATTCTATTTATACTTTTGGTATAAAAAGATACAAAGATAGATTTCAGTCTATGTTATTTCAATTTTTTGTGCAAAGCTTTAAAACGTTATTGTAGTATCACTTAAATTGAAAAGTATTTTTGATCAAGTTTGGCTTTGAAAAACAAAGTCAATGTCTTAGATCAATTTATGTGTAACTGTCAAAAATTGTTGAAATTTGGCACAATACATTTATTACAATTTACATCCAAACAAAATTAGTTGTCACAACTGAACACAAAATTTTTACAATTGGAAATAAAGTTTTTGTTAATGTAAATTAATAAAGTTTTGTTGTTGGAGTTACAGCATTCAAGCTTGTATGAGAGAATTTTGAAGAATAATTAAATTGAGTTATCGTTTGGTAAGTACCTGACTATTGTAAGAAATGTATTCCTTAGGGCATACTCCTTGTGTCCCAAGCCTTCCAATGTTCAACATTTAAAAACAAAATTAAAAAATTTTATATAAAAAAATAGTCACATTACATAATGTAATCATAGTTCATATATAATATTACCTCCAAAGTTAGAGGAGGTTATGGTACTTACGAGTACCGACAGAACTAACAATTATTTTGTGGTATTCAGCGAAACAGTTTTTTTTCTCGTTGCATTATAAAAATATTTCACAAGTTGTATACTTAGAATGAGGGCGAGACTAAATTGATTAGTCTCACCCTCATGCGAGACTAAACAATTTACAATTCTCGCATTTTTTTCGCTTTTGTACAAAGCGAGGAAGTGTGACACCTGATTTCCAAGGGTTTCTTACATCATGTGGAACGCTATAATCATATTTTTGTCTTTTTAGCCCCTGTCTTTGTCTACCACTATTATGTTTCTTGTTTTGTCCTTTTGTGGTTAAAGATAAATTTATAAATCATCTTGCAATTGCACTCTTAAAATCCAACAACTTTATTTCTTTTTCTTAACATTCTTTATATAAAATAAAAATGTGGATAAAAACAATGTCAACAAAACTAAAAAATATACAATGTCACTTTTTTTGTGGATCTGCAATCGCTGCCCTATGCTGCTCGAAGTTGATTGTGATGGTCTACGGCATTCATTTATTTGTTTTAATCTTTCACAATAGTGGAACAGAAAAAAGCAACTTTTGTACTATCTTTTTGTTTTCTTTGTACACTTGTATTTTTGGTACCAATGTAGTTGCAACCAAAGTAGACACACTTATTATCTTTCTATTTGAAATAGCCTAAACCTATATTGGAAATTCTGTAATTGTGGTCTACCTTTTTCAATCTTTTGTAAGATTTTTCGGGCATTTTTTCTTACCTAATTATTCTGCAAGCAAAAGTTTTTTCTACAGAGGAAAACTAGTGAAGATATTATCGAAATACATTTTTCAATTTTTTCTCTATTAAGCTAAGAATAACTTTTTTTCTAAGACTATAAACCTGATATTTGTTTTCAAATTGGAAACCTTCGCCTTGGTACACGTCAAAAATTTTTATGTTTTTTTTTTTTGGTGGGGGGGGGGGGGCGCGGGGGGCGCCCCCGCGCCCCCCCCCCCGCCGGCCAGCCAGTCGTTCGTCGGCTACCTCGACTCGCCGGCGTTCGAGCGTGTCGCGCCGCGGCTGCTGCACGCGCGGTTCGACCCCGACGCGCCCGCCGAGGCCGTGAGTCCGGACGATACGGGTGTGGCGGACGCGCCGCTCGACGCGATCCGCCGCCGCATCGACGGTTGGGAAGCCGAGCGCCGCGCCGGCCGGCAGATCAGCGTGGAGGCGGTGGCGGCCGTCGCGACCATCGAACAGCTCCGCGCGCTCGATCCCGGTCTGATCACGCGCGTGCATGCGCTGCTGTTCGACGCGGACGCCGCACCGGCGGCGGCCGACCTCGAAGCGTTGATCGACGCGACGGTCAGGGACGTGCTGAAACTCAAGCAGCTCGATCCGGCGACGCCGTTCCAGAACTACGGTCTCGACTCGATCTCGGCGACGGTGCTGGCGACGCGGCTGGAGAAGGCGCTCGGTCGGGAGATCCGGCCGCAATGGCTGATCGATTTCTCGACGGCGCGCGCCTTGTCCGCGCACCTCGCCACCCGTGATCGCCACGCGACGCCGCACTGACCCCGAAGGACGACGACATGAACGACTCCCTCGAGCAACTGCTGGGTCTCGCGCCGACGGCCGCGCCGTCTCGCGCGGCCGCGCGGTCGATCGCCTTCAGCTTCCTGTTCTTCTCGGACGTGCGCAAGGACGTTTCTGACGCGCGGAAATACGCGTTCATGCGCGACGTGACGCTGTTCGCGGACCGCGCGGGTTTCGAGGCGGTCTATATCCCGGAGCGCCACTTCCACGAATTCGGCTCGATCTACGCGAATCCGGCGATCATGGCCGCACACCTGATCCCGCAGACGACCCGGATCCGCTTCCGCACAGCCGGGGTGTCGCTGCCGCTACACCATCCGGCCGAGGTGGTCGAGGCCTGGGCGATGAACGACGTGCTGTCGGGCGGCCGCGTCGATCTGGGGTTCGGCTCGGGATGGAACCGCAACGATTTCATCTATGCGCCGGAACACTACGAGGACCGGCGGCAAATCTGCGCGACGCACATCCCGCTGGTCCAGAGACTCTGGCGCGGTGAGATCGTGACCTTCCCGGGCCCGGACGGCGCGCCGGTTCCCGTCCGGGTGTTTCCGCGGCCGCTGCAGCCGGAACTGAACGTCTGGCTGCTCGTCACCCAGAACGACGACGGGTTCCTGCACGCGGGCCGCAACGGCTACCACGTGTTCACGATGCTGTACGGCAACAACCTGGAGGTGATGCGCGGCAAGATCGCGCTGTATCGCCAGGGGCGACGCGAGGCGGGCCTCGATCCCGACACGGGCGTCGTCACGCTGATGATGCATACGCTCGTCCTGCCCGAACGCGATACCGTGCGGCAGGCCGTCGAAATGCCGTTCAAGCAGTACATCCGCAGCGCGCTGGACGCGCACCTGAAGGCGTTCGCGGCCGACAACGGCAGCGCCGAACCGAGCGAAGCCGACAAGGACCGGATTCTCGACTATGCGTTCGAGCGTTACTTCAAGACGGGCGCCTTGTTCGGCACGGTCGACGACGGCGCGCAGATGGTGGACGCAGCGATCGACGCCGACGTGGATGAAATCGCATGCCTGGTCGATTTCGGCGTCGATTACGCGATCGTCATGGACTCGCTCGCGAGCCTCGGTCAACTGGCGCGCCGTTATGCGTGAGCCGGCCGTTCCGTGTCCGTCGGCGTCAGTCGACGGGGGACAGCGCCCCCCGCCGCTCCCGTCGTTCGCTGACGATGCGCCGCACGATGCCGAGAAACTGGCTCAGCATCGGCGAGTGGTCGTCCTTGCGGCGGGCGAACGCCATCAGCAGATACGCGTCGGGATCCGTCAGCGACACGTAGCTGACGCCGGCGAGGCGTACGTTGCGGACCGCGGCCGGCACGAGCAGGGCGCCCACGCCGGCCGCGACCAGCGTGAGCAGGCTCGTGATGTGCTGCGCATGATGGCGGATCGCCGGTCGGAAGCCCGCGTGCGCGGCCAGCTGGCCGAGCCGGTCGTAGAGCGTGTTGTCGAGTTCGCGCGGCTGCGCGACGAAGGGCAGGGCCGCCGGGCCGCTCATATTCGCCAGCGCAACGTGTTGGCGGCGGGCGAGCGGATGCGCGGCCGGCAGCGCGAGCAGCAGCGGCTCCCGATCGACGATGTCGAAATGCAGTGCATGGACGTCCGACTGCGGCAGCGTCGCGACGAGACCGACGTCGAGATCGCCTTTCAGAATGCCCGCGAACTGCCGTTCGCTCGGCATTTCGCTGACATGGACCTGAACGTTCGGCGCGTGCTGGGCCTGCTGCGAAATGATCTGCAACAGCAGCGGATGCAGCGCCGCCGAGGCGGTGCAGGCGGCGCGCAACTCGCCGCGCAGCCCGGAGGCGACCGACACCAACTGGCGGCGCACCTCGGTGCTGCGTGCGACGATCTCCCGGGCTTGCTCGAGAAAGTAGTAGCCGGGCTCCGTCAGCGCGACTTTGCGGCTGTTGCGGTCGAACAGCCGAACGTTGAGGTCGAATTCGAGCGCCTGGATCTGTTGGGACAGCGGTGGCTGCGAGATGTGCAGACGTTCCGCTGCGCGCGTGAAGCTCAATTCTTCCGCGACAGCGATGAAGTACCTGAGTTGCCGCAAATCAAACATGGGATGTCTGCCTGTTCGGGGAAAGGAAGGGAAGGCCGGCCCGGCATGCGCCGGGGGCCTGGATGGCGCGTCGCGCGCCGGGCTAGCCGTCCGACGCGCCGGCAAAACGAGGCGAGCCCGCACCCAGCTGCCGCGCCGCGCCCTCCATCAACGCGCAGCCGATCTCGTCGACGTGGCGGCACCGCCACGATTCGAGCGCCGAGCCCGCGACCCACGCGTTGAACGCACCGAGCGCCGGCCCGGTATGAACCTGATAGTTGACCTGATCGTCGGGCGCGCCGCTGAACGCGAGCTGCGTCGAATAGTGGAAATACCATTTGAATACGCGCGCCATCCTGACTTTCGGATTCGCGCGCGCGAGCCGGATCTCCTCATGATTGCCGCGCTTTTCCAGATGCCGCAACGCGGCTTCCCAGATCGCTCCGAGGTCCTGCCTGAAATAGCTGCGTTCGAGCTGGGCGCGCAGCTCGGGCGGCAGCGCATCAAGGCTCGGATAGTGCTGATAGAGCGCGTGCAGCTTGTTCGCGCGCATCGGGAACAGCACGCTTTTCTTCAGCACCTGCACGCGTCCGCCGATTTCGAATGTATCGCCCGCGGGCGCGTAGGCCATGTCGTGGATGCCGGCATCCTGCAACATCGTTTTGACGACGTCGGTCGCGCCCGATTCCACCGTGCATTGGTTGATCGAGCCCGTCATCACGAAATCGGCGCCCATCGCGAATGCCCCGGCGACGGCCTCGGGCGTGCCGATGCCGCCGGCCAGACCGACGCAAAGCGGCTCGCGATAGGCGAAGCGGGCGGCGAGCCGATCGCGCAGGCGCAGCATCGCGGGCAGCAGGATCGACGGAATGCCGCCGTCGGTATGGCCGCCGGAGTCCGCTTCGACGCAGAGGTCGTCGCACATCGGCACCTCGCGCGCGAGCGCCGCCTGCTCGGCGTCGATCGCGCGTTCGTCGAGCAGCGTTTCCAGCAGATCGGCGGGCGCGGGATGCAGGAAGGCCTCGGCTACTTCGAGCCGCGACACCTTGGCGAGAATCCGATGGGCGCAATGGATCCGGCCCGCCGCATCGCGGCGCAGGCCAAGGGCGCGAAACAGCACCAGGGCGGCGCTGATCCGCGTGAAGACGGCGGCCTCGATGCGCCGCACGCCATGATGCAGGTACAGCGCGATCAACGCGCGCTCGGTCGCCGGCTCGGTGGGATGCGCGAGCAGGTTAGCGCCGTAGATCGCGTCGGACGCCGTGTTCGCGCGAAGCGTGCCCAGCGCGGCGTCGATCTCGTCCAGGTCGAGCCCGCCCGTGCCGAGGAAACTCAACAGGCCGGCGCGGCTCATGCGGGCGACGAGCGCGGCGGACGCCGTACCGCGATACATCCCGCCCGCGGCATACGCGTAGCGCAGGTGGTGGCGTTCGCGAAACGCCGCGCTGCCAAGACGCCCGGCCGACGGACCGGGCGCCTCGTCATTGACGAAAGCATGCATAGGATGTGTCAGCCGAGTGTCAGTCGATATGTGTGTCAAGCACGATGGAAAAACTATGCATTTCATTATTGAATGCCGACGCGATCTTATCAGGATAGACGTCGTAATGGAAAGATGGATTATTTTTCGAGATATTTAATTTTCTTCGAAAGAAGCAATGCTTCCTGTCGGCCGTTGCGGATGGCCGTCTAATGGCGCTTTGGCGTCGGGCCACGACGGCAGCGGACCGAACCGGCAAACGGCGCGCCGGCCAGGGACGATCCAGCGCAGGCACGGCTCCGGCTGTCGCGACGGTCGTCCGGCGCGCAACCTTTCGATCGATATGAATTCAGTCTTGATTGAGGCGGGCTACACCGTCATTTTGAAAAGCTGCACGGCTCGTGCAGGTTTCATTTTTAAATGAAGTGATTGTGTATTGTTTAGTTGATGTAGGATTATTTTTTATTTTTTTTATTTCATTTATGACGCGCTTGCTTTCAATGTTTTCAGTTGAATTTCGAAAAACCGTTGGAACCGGACTGATTGCCTTCGAAGCCGGCAAAACATGCTTCCCTTTCGTGGCGTCGCGGTGCGATCGGGAAAATTTGCGGGACGATCGGTCGCCTGGCGACGACGGTTTCGCGCCTTGCCCTTCCGCGCGCTTGTCCCAGGAAAGGAGACACTTCGTGAGCGCCCCCTTCATTCCGGCATCGGTCGTCGCACCGCCCCGCGCGATCGCGCAGCCATTGCTTGTCGAGGTCGTCGATGCGACAGGCTGAAGATCTCATCGTCACGGGCGTGGGGGTCGTCTCCGCGATCGGCCAGGGACGCGCGGCCTTTCTCGACGCCTTGCTGGCGGGGCGGCACCGCTTCGACCTGATGCGGCGGCCCGGCCGGCAATGGCGCGCCGACGACGGTGAACCGGCAACGACGTTTCCTGGTGCGGAAATCGACGCGCTGGCGATGCCGGAATCGATCCCGCGCGCGCTGCTGCGCACCGCGTCGCTCTCGGCGCAGTCCGCGCTGGCGGTGCTCGACGAAGCTTGGTGCGACGCGCGTCTCGACGACGTCGATCCGGCGCGCATCGGGCTCCTGATCGGCGGCAGCAACGTCCAGCAGCGCGAGCTCGCGGTGATGCACGATGCGTATCGTGATCGGATCGCCTACCTGCGGCCGACCTACGCGATGTCGTTCATGGACAGCGACCTGTGCGGCCTGTGTACCGAGGCGTTCGCCATCCGCAGCTTCGCGCACACGGTGGGCTCGGCCTCTGCGAGCGGCCAGATGGCGGTGTTGCAGGCCGTCGAGGCCGTGGCCTCGGGGCGAGTGGACGCCTGCATTGCGATCGGCGCGTTGATGGACCTCTCCTACTGGGAGTGCCAGGGCTTCAGCGCGATCGGCGCGATGGCGTCGGCGCACGATGCGACGCAGGCGGCGCTCGCGTGCCGCCCCTTCGATATCGCGCGTGGCGGCTTCGTCTATGGCGAAGCCTGCGCGGCGCTGGTCGTCGAGCGCGACGGCGGCGCACGGCGGCGCAACGGCGACGCGCCCTATGCGCGCGCCGTCGGCTGGCACGTGACGCTCGACGGCAACCGCAACCCCGATCCGTCGCTGGAGGGGGAGGTCGCCGCCATTCGCGGCGCGCTGGCGCATGCCGGTCTCGATGCCCGCGAGATCGATTACGTAAACCCGCATGGCACCGGCTCGACGCGCGGCGATGTCGTGGAACTGGCGGCCCTGCGCGCGTGCGGACTGGATCAGGCCTGGCTCAACGCCACCAAGTCGATCATCGGCCACGGACTGAGCGCGGCCGGCGCGGTCGAACTGGCGGCGGTGCTGTTGCAGATGCGCGCGGGGCGCCTGCATCCGACCCGCAACCTCGACGATCCGATCGAAGCGGACTGGCGATGGGTGTCGCACACGGCGCGGACGCACCAGGTCCGGCATGCCTTGAATCTCAGTATCGGGTTTGGCGGCGTCAACACCGCGCTGTGCGTCAGCCGTTACGGCGATTAGGCGGATGCGGGATGGAGCCGGCGGGGGCAGGGGACGCCGACGCCCTGCCGGTCCCCTCGCGCCCGGCCGTCATTGACCGACGAACGCGGGATACCTGCGCGTGGACCGGCCAGAGTTCCATAGACACTCACGAGCCGTTTAGCGCGTAGCGCCGCTCAAACTCAATCGGTGAAAGATCGCCGGCGGGACCATGCCGACGAACCGGGTTATAAAACATTTCGATGTAATCGAACAGGTCCGAGGTCGCGGTCGCCCGACTTGGATAGATGCGCCGCTTGATTCGCTCCTTTTTTAAGGCGCAGAAGAAGCTCTCGGCCACGGCATTATCGTGGCAATTGCCGCGCCGACTCATGCTTGGCACCATATGGTTCGCCTTCAGGAATGACTGCCAGTCATCGCTCGTGAATTGACTGCCCTGGTCGGAATGCACCATGACACCGGGTCCCGATTTGCGTTTCCAGACCGCCGCCAACAGCGCCTGCAAAACCAGATCGCTGGTCATCGTTGAGCGCGTAGGCGTTGTTGCATAAATCGAGCATGAGGACGGAGTAGCCCACGTGGTGATGATTGCAGGCGATGCGAACGGATTGC
>JAYFRU010000103.1:0-9343 GCA_040946965.1 Burkholderia sp.
ACACGAACTCCACCACGCCATCACCATCATGCCCCACGCGCGCGCGAACAGGGAAACGGTCGCGCCGAGTCGCTTACCGCCGGCCAGGGCCAGCGTGGCGCCGTCGCCGTGTTCCGCGTAGACGAGCGTGTATTGCCGGTTGCGCGTGCGGAAGTAGCGGGCGTTGACCGCGAGCGCGGTGCGCAGGTCCGGCGCCGTCATCGCGGCATAACCGAGGAAGCCGTGCACCGAGGGCCGCAGCCGCAGGCCGAGCTCGAAGCCGAAACCCTCGTCGCTGGTCAGCGCGATCGCGTTCTGCACCAGCCGCGCCCATTGCTAGGGCGACACGCGCGCGTCGGGCTGGGCCAGCACCTCGTCGCGCAGCCCCGTGCCGGCGAGCAACGCGCGCAGGTCGACGCCGCGTTCGACGAACAACTGCAGCAGCAGGCGCGGGTAGGCGACCGGGATGGTCGGCCGCCGCAAGCCCAGGCTGTCCTTGGACGGGGAGGGTGTCATTGCGTCGATCTGGCCACAAATGACAAGCATGATGGCTGTTTGACCCCTCACGCTCAAGCGGGGCGCCGCCTAGCATCGAGGGCATATCAGAGCACCCTCCCCGCCATGACCACCCCGTTCCCGCACCTGCTCGCGCCGCTCGACCTCGGCTTCACCACCCTGCGCAACCGCGTCCTGATGAGCTCGATGCATACCGGCCTGGAGGACAGCCGCAAGACCTTGCCGTGCCTGGCCGACTATTTCGCCGAGCGCGCGCGCGGCGGCGTCGGCCTGATCGTCACCGGCGGTTTCGCGCCGAACCTGGCCGGCTGGACCAAGCCCTTCGGCGGCACGCTGGCCAGTTCGGGCGCGGCGCGCCGGCACCGGCTGATTCCCGGGGCCGTGCATGCCGAGGGCGGCAAGATCGCGCTGCAGATCCTCCATACCGGCCGCTACGGCTGCCATCCGCTGGCGGTCGCGCCCTCGCGCATCAAGTCGCCGATTTCGCCGTTCGCGCCGCGCGCTGTCGGCGGCCGGCGTCGAACGGCAGATCCGCGCCTTCGTGCGTTGCGCGGTGCTGGCGCGCGAGGCCGGCTACGACGGCGTCGAGATCATGGGCTCCGAGGGTTACCTGATCAACCAGTTCATCTCGCGCCACACCAATCACCGCGACGATGCCTGGGGCGGCAGCTACGAGAACCGCATGCGCTTTCCGGTCGAGATCGTCGAGCGCACGCGCGAGGCGGTCGGCCCCGACTTCATCCTGATCTACAGGCTGTCGATGCTGGACCTGATCCCCAACGGCAGCGACTGGGACGAGACGGTGCAGCTCGCCCGGGCGGTCGAGCGCGCCGGCGCGACCCTGATCAATACCGGCATCGGCTGGCACGAGGCACGCGTGCTGACCATCGCCACCTCGGTGCCGCGCGGCGCCTTCGCCTGGGTCACGCGGAAGATGAAGGGAGAAGTCGGCATCCCGCTGGTGACGACCAACCCCAACCGCACCAATCGGCCCGAAGTGGCCGAACGGATCCTGGCCGATGGCTGCGCCGACATGGTGTCGATGGCGCGGCCGTTCCTGGCCGACCCGGAATTCGTCGCCAAGGCGGCGAGCGGGCGCGTCGACGAGATCAACGTCTGCATCGGCTGCAACCAAGCCTGCCTCGATCACGCCTTCAAGAACCGCATCGCCTCCTGCCTGGTCAATCCGCGCGCCTGCCACGAGACCCTGCTCGAGATCCGCCCCGCCGCTCGCACCAAGCGCATCGCGGTGGTCGGCGCGGGCCCGGCGGGGCTCGCCTGTGCCGCCACGCTGGCCCGGCGCGGCCACCGGGTCGAGCTGTTCGACGCGGCCGCGCAGATCGGCGGCCAGTTCAACCTGGCCAAGCGGGTCCCGGGCAAGGAGGAGTTCCACGAGACGCTGCGCTATTTCGGGCGGCAGCTCGAGCTGGGCGGCGTGGCGCTGCACCTGTCGCGGCGCGTCGAGGCGGCCGAGCTGGTCGCCGGCGGCTACGACGAGGTGGTGCTGGCCACCGGCGTGACGCCGCGCGATCCGCGCATCCCGGGCGGCGATGGCCCGAACGTGCTGAGCTATGTCGACGTGCTGGCGCTCGGCAAACCAGTCGGCCGGCGCGTGGCGGTGGTCGGCGCGGGCGGCATCGGCTTCGACGTCGCCGAGTTCCTGGTCCAGGAAGGCGTCTCGCCCTCGCTCGACCTGGCCGCCTGGCAGGCCGAGTGGGGCGTGACCGATCCGGCGCGCGCACGCGGCGGCATCGCGCCGGCCCAGGTCGCGCCGGCCGGGCGGCGCGTCACGCTGCTGCAGCGCAAGCCGGCGCCGCTCGGCAAGGGGCTCGGCAAGACCACCGGCTGGATCCATCGGGCCACGCTGAAGATGAAAGCCGTGGAGATGATCGGCGGCGTCAACTAGAGCGGATCGATGCGCGTGGGCTGCATGTGAGCTTCGGCGAGAAGCGTGAGCGGTCGACCCTGATCGAGGCCGACACGATCGTGCTCTGCGCCGGCCAGGAGCCGCGCCGCGACCTGCAGGCCGCGCTGGTGGAAGCGGGCCTGGCGGTGCACCTGATCGGCGGCGCGGACGTGGCGGCCGAGCTCGATGCGAAGCGCGCGATCGACCAGGGCACGAGGCTGGCCGCGAGGCTTTGAGCCCGGCCGGAACGGCGCTATTCTGTCGCATCGCGCTGACGGTTTAGGAAATCGAAGCTTTCAGTTTCGTTTCGTGCAAGCGCGGGGGTTTGACGCCTGTTTAATTAAAAAGAAATATTTCAGAAAGTAAAATGAAATTTTAAAGAAAGGCTTGGCGAGTTGCTAAAGCACCTCAGAATCGTGTTCGAAACGTCAAATTGAAGCAAATTTTGATTTGTCAAGCCCTTGTTTGATGCAATCTTGTCGATCCCGCCCCGTTTCTGAAGCGAAAAAAACTCAATAAAATCAATGCTCCGATTCATCGAGAAAAATGCAACAGGATGTTGCGATGCAAAACGTCGCACTTACCTTTATCCTCGTTAACCCGGCGCGGTGTAGTCGCTCTCGTTAGATAACTTTCGATTGCATTGCACTGCAGGCGCTTCGCCGCTTTGAGCGAGCGAAAATTATAAATCTTGCGTTTCTTTCGCCTCAGTCGAACGACTCTCTGACCGGGTTTTCATAGGGTTTTGCCGTCATGCAATCTGTACCATTCCTGAGCCTCGCGATCTGGACACCGATCGTGTTCGGCGTGGCCATCCTGCGCATCGGATCGGATCGCTATCCGCATCGGGCTCGGTGGCTCGCGCTGGTGGGCGCGATCGTCGGCCTGCTGGTGACCGTGCCGCTGGTCGCCGGCTTCGACGCGCACAACACCGCAGCTCAGTTCACCGAATACAAGCCCTGGCTGTCGGCATTCGGTTCGGCATGGCGGATGGGCGTGGACGGGCTGTCGCTGTGGCTGGTGGTGCTGTCGGCCTTCACCACCCTGGTGATCGTGATCGCTTCCTGGGAATCGGTGACCACCCGCGTGGCCCAGTACCACGGCTCCTTCCTGATCTTGTCGGGCCTGATGATCGGCGTGTTCACGTCGCTCGACGGCATGCTGTTCTTCATCTTCTTCGAAGCCACGCTGATCCCGCTGTTCGTGCTGATCGGCACCTGGGGCCACGCGAACCGCGCCTACGCGGCCGTCAAGTTCTTTTTCATCTCGTTCGCCGGCTCGCTGCTGATGCTGGCCTCGATGCTCTACCTGTTCGGCGTGACCCACACGTTCGACATGGCGGTCTGGCAGAAGACCCACCTCGGCTTCACGCCGCAGCTGCTGGTGTTCCTCGGCTTCTTCGCAGCCTTCGCGGTGAAGGTGCCGATGTGGCCGGTGCATACCTGGCTGCAGGACATCTATACCGACGGCCCGACCGGCGCCGCAGTGTCGCTGGGCATGATCAAGATCGGCGGCTACGGCTTCCTGCGCTTCGCCTTGCCGATCACGCCCGATGCCGCCCATTACCTGGCACCCGTGATGATCGGCCTGTCGCTGATTGCGTTGGTCTATGCCAGTCTGCTGGCGCTGGCGCAGAAGGACATGGCCAAGATGCTGGCCTACTCGGCGGTCGCCCACATGGGTCTGGTCACGCTCGGCGTGTTCCTGTTCGACCAGATGAGCATCACCGGCGCGATCGTCCAGATGATCTCCTACGGCTTCGTGGCCGGTGCGATGTTCCTCTGCGTGGGCGCGCTCTACGATCGCACCAAGACGCGCGCGATCGCCGAATACAGCGGGGTGGTCAACACCATGCCGCGCCTGGCGCTGTTCGCCGTGCTGTTCGCGATGGCCAACGTCGGCCTGCCGGGCACCTCGGGCTTCGTCGGCGAATTCCTGGTGATCATGGGCGCGGTGCGCGTGAATTTCTGGATCGGCGCGATCGCCGCGCTGACCCTGATCCTGAGCGCGGCCTACACGCTCTGGATGCTCAAGCGGGTGATTTTCGGCGCGATCAAGCACGAGCGCGTCGGCAAGCTGATCGATCTGAGCCGCCGCGAGTCGGTGGTGTTCGCGGCGCTGGTCGTGATCGTGCTCGCGATCGGGATTTATCCGAAGCCGTTCACCGACGTGATCGACCCGGCCGCCGCCAGCATCGTCGCGCAGCTCGAACAGCGCGCCAATGCGGCCCAGGACGGCTCGGGCGCGCCGGCGGCTTCCACCATCAGCGTTCAGACGGAGGCGCGCACGCCGACCTGATCGCCGATGCCGGACCCGGCTCTCAGGGGGGCGGGTGCGGTGTGCTATCGTCCGCAGGCTGCCACGGGCGACGGCCGACAAAGTTGCTTGATGTGGCAACGTGTCGCACGGTGAGTTTTGGTAAGGATCATTTGCTAAGATTCACCGCTTTTTCCAACTTCAACGGCTTTATGATGCGTGCGCTTGCGCGAATCGAGGCATAGCCGGTTCGCACCAATCGACCACGCGCAAAATCAGGCAAATGTGATGAATAGAAAGGCATTTAGAAGCATATTGTTTTTATTGGGCGCCGGATTGCTTGTCTGTTTATCCGGTTGCAACTTTGACGTACTGGACCCGAAGGGCAGCGTCGGGACCGCAGAGAAGTCGCTGATCTGGACTTCGACGTGGGTCATGCTGATCGTCGTGATTCCGGTGATCGTGCTCACGCTGGTGTTCGCGTGGCACTATCGCGCGTCGAACCGCAGCGCGACGTATGCACCGAAATGGGCGCATTCGAACGCGATCGAAGTAGTGATCTGGACGGTTCCGACGCTGATCATTCTGTATCTTGGCATTTTCACCTGGACTTCGACGCACGAGCTGGATCCGTACAAGCCGCTCGAATCGAATGTGAAGCCGATCAACGTCGAAGTCGTCGCGCTCGACTGGAAGTGGCTGTTCATCTACCCGGATCTGGGTATTGCTTCGGTGAACCAGCTCGCCATTCCCGTCGGCACGCCGGTCAACTTCCGCATCACGTCGGATTCGGTGATGAACTCGTTCTTCATCCCGCAGCTCGGCACCCAGGTGTACGCGATGTCCGGCATGCAGACGCGTCTGCACCTGATCGCCGACCACGCAGGCGACTACGCCGGCCTGTCCGCGAACTACAGCGGCAAGGGCTTCTCGGACATGAAGTTCCGTACGCTGGCCACCTCGCAGGTGGATTTCGACGCATGGGTCCAGAAGATCAAGGCCACGCCGCAGCGCCTGGACATGACCGCGTACGCGAGCGTCGCCAAGCCAAGCGAAAAGGATCCGGTCCGCTTCTTCTCGACCATCGATCCGCGCCTGTTCAATAACATCGTTGGCAAGTACAACAACGGCCACGTCATGGAATTCAATGACGCGTCGTGCAGTACGACGAAGGGGTAAGCATGTTCGGAAAACTTACACTCGACGCGATTCCGTATCACGAGCCGATCCTCGTGATCACGGCGCTGGGCGTCGGCATCATCGGGGCGCTGGTGTTCGGCCTCGTGACTTACCTAGGTAAGTGGAAATATCTCTGGACCGAGTGGCTGACGAGCGTCGACCACAAGCGTCTGGGCGTGATGTACATCGTGGTCGCCCTGGTCATGCTGCTGCGCGGCTTCGCCGACGCGATCATGATGCGTACCCAGCTGGCCTTCGCGTACAACGCGCCGGGCTATCTGCCGCCGCACCACTACGACCAGATCTTCACCGCGCACGGCGTCATCATGATCTTCTTCATGGCGATGACCTTCATGGTGGGCCTGATGAACCTGGTGGTGCCGCTGCAGATCGGCGCGCGCGACGTGGCCTTCCCGTTCCTGAACTCGCTGTCGTTCTGGATGACGGCGGTCGGCGCGGTGCTGCTGATGATCTCGCTGTTCATCGGCGAGTTCGCGCAGACCGGCTGGCTGGCCTATCCGCCGCTCTCGGAGCTGCAGTTCAGTCCAGGCGTCGGGGTCGACTATTACCTGTGGGCCTTGCAGATCTCCGGTGTCGGCACGCTGCTGACCGGCGTGAACTTCTTCGTGACCATCATCAAAATGCGCGCTCCCGGCATGACGCTGATGAAGATGCCGGTGTTCACCTGGACCGCGCTCTGCACCAACGTGCTGATCATGGCCGCGTTCCCGATCCTGACCGTCACGCTGGCGCTGCTCGGCCTGGACCGTTACCTCGGGATGCACTTCTTCACGAATGACGGCGGCGGCAACGCCATGCTGTACCTGAACCTGATCTGGGCCTGGGGTCACCCCGAGGTGTACATCTTGATCCTGCCGGCGTTCGGCGTGTTCTCGGAAGTCGTGGCGACCTACGCCAAGAAGCCGCTGTTCGGCTACAAGACGATGGTCTACGCCACCTGCGCGATCATGGTCCTGTCCTTCCTCGTGTGGCTGCACCACTTCTTCACGATGGGTTCGGGCGCCGACGTCAACGCGTTCTTCGGCATCGCCACGATGATCATCGCGATCCCGACCGGCGTGAAGATCTTCAACTGGCTGTTCACGATCTACCGCAGCCGCCTGGAATTCACCGCACCGGTCCTCTGGACGCTGGGCTTCATGATCACCTTCACGGTCGGCGGCATGACCGGCGTGATGATGGCGATCCCGGGCGCCGACTTCGTGCTGCACAACAGCCTGTTCCTGATCGCTCATTTCCACAACGTGATCATCGGCGGCGTGCTGTTCGGCTACCTGGCCGGCTTCAACTACTGGTTCCCGAAAGCCTTCGGCTTCAAGCTCAACGAGAAGCTCGGCAAGCGCGCCTTCTGGTTCTGGCAGATGGGCTTCATCTTCGCCTTCACGCCGCTGTACGTGCTCGGCTTCATGGGCGTGACGCGTCGTCTGAACCACTACGACAACCCGGCATGGCATCCGTGGATGCTGGTCGCGCTGTTCGGCGCGGTGCTGGTGCTGATCGGCATCGTCCATCAGCTGCTGCAGCTGTATGTCTCGATCCGCGACCGCGACCTGCCGGGCAACCGTGACGTCTCGGGCGATCCGTGGAACGGCCGCACGCTGGAATGGGCGACCTCGTCGCCGCCGGCCTCGTACAACTTCGCCATCATCCCGACCATCCACGAGCTCGACGAAGTCTCGTACCGCAAGGAACGCGGCCTGGGCTTCGGTCTGGAGAAGGGCCAGCAGTACGAGGACATCCACATGCCCTCGAACACGAGCGCGGGTTTCTTCATCGGCATGTTCGCGCTGGTGCTGGGCTTCGCTGGTGTGTGGCACATCTGGTGGCTGGCGATCCTCGGCTTCGTCGGTATCGTTGCGACCGCGATCATCTACAGATCGCAGAAGAATGAGGGCTACTACATTCCGGCCGATACGGTGCGGAAGATCGAAGAGCAGCGTGGCGGCGCACGTGTCGCGGCACGGCCTGCTGAAGCGGAACTGGAGGCCAACTGATGGCACAAACCACCCTGACTGCCGGTCATCACCACGCAGCAGAGCATCACCACCCGCCGTCGCACTCGGTATTCGGCTTCTGGCTGTACCTGATGACCGACTGTATCCTGTTCGGCTCGCTGTTCGCGGTGTTCGCGGTGATGCAGCACCAGTTCGCGGGCGGTCCGACCGCCAAAGACCTGTTCGACATCCCGGGCGTGGCGCTCGAGACGGCGGCGCTGCTGCTGAGCTCGATCACCTACGGCTTCGCGATGATCGGCGCGCACCGCAACAACCGCAGTGCGGTGCTCGGCTGGCTGGCCGTCACTTTCATCCTGGGCGCCTCGTTCCTGTTCATGGAAATCCGCGAGTTCGCGCACCTGATCGAAGAAGGCGCCGGCCCGAGCCGTAGCGCGTTCCTGTCGTCGTTCTTCACGCTGGTCGCGACCCACGGTCTGCACGTGACGATGGGCATGATCTGGATGGTCGTGCTGCTGTTCCAGATCGCGCGCAACCCGCAGCTGTCGGAACAGGACATCCGTCGCCTGACGTGCCTGTCGCTGTTCTGGCACTTCTTGGACATCGTCTGGATCTGCGTGTTTACCTTTGTGTACCTCGTGAGTGTGATCTAAATGGCTCATTCTCCTGCCTATGACGGCCACGACGATGCCTCGCACGGCACCGTAAGCAGCTACCTGGTCGGTTTCGTGCTGTCGGTGATCCTGACGGCCGCCTCGTTCGGCGTGGTGCTCGGCGGCTGGTTCGCGTCGACCACCACGATGGTCATCGCGCTGGCCGTGCTGGCCGCCGTGCAGATCATCGTCCACCTGATTTTCTTCCTGCACATGAACACGTCGTCGGGCCAGCGCTGGAACCTGACCGCGTTCGTCTACACCGTGCTGACGGTCGGTATCGTGATCGTCGGCTCGCTGTGGATCATGCACAACGTCAGCATGAACATGATGTCGCGTTGATGCACCGGCCCGCTTCGGCGGGTCCGCAAGCAGCCTCGAAAAAAGCCGCCGCAAGGCGGCTTTTGCGTAAGCGATCAGCGAACCCGCCCCTAGCAGGCCGTTGAAATACCTCGGCCTATCCTGCACGATGCAAGCTCCCGAGATCAAGGAAGAAAGAGCAGATGCGAGGCGCCGACGGCTACAACGAATCGCTGTTCAGCACGGTTAGGCTGGAGGAATTTGTTCCGCAGACTCATCCGTTGCGGCCGATCCGGACATGGCTGAACGAAGCGCTTTCGAAGATGGATGCCAAGTTTTCGGCAATGTACGACGCAGACGTCAAGGGCGGCCGCCCGAGCATCGCGCCGGAGAAGCTGATGCGCGCCATGCTGCTCCAGGTGTTGTACAGCATCCGCAGCGAGCGGCAGTTGGTCGAGCAGATCTCGTACAACCTGCTGTTCCGTTGGTTCGTTGGTCTTTCGATTGAAGATGCTGTCTGGAATCACTCGGTATTCAGCAAGAACCGGGATCGGCTGATCGAGTTCGACGCGGTCACGGAC
>JAYFRU010000104.1:0-9294 GCA_040946965.1 Burkholderia sp.
TCGCGCAAACCCGCGTCCTGCTTGGCTTTCAGGCCATTTCATGACGAAATTTACCCACACGATTTCCAGAAGACCCTTCAAGGAGAAACCATGAACGCACCAGCAGTCAGGAAGGAATCGCTGCCCGCCTTGGCGATGTCCGAACAGGAACTGATGAACGTCCTGCGCAATTCTCTGTATCCGGGCGCGCAAGACGATTCGATCAAGATGGTCATCGGCTATTGCAAGGCTTCCGGCCTTGATCCCATGCAGAAGCCTGTCCATATCGTCCCGATGTGGGACAACAAGGCCAAGTCGATGCGCGACGTAATCATGCCGGGCATCGGCAGCTACCGGACGCAGGCCGCCCGATCTGGCGAATACGCCGGGGTTTCCGAACCGGAATTCGGGCCGGACGTTACCGAAGAAGTCGGCAATCTGAACATGACCTATCCGGCATGGTGCCGCGTCGTCGTCAAGCGCCTGCTGCCGAATGGCCTGATCGCCGAATTCGCAGCGACCGAACGCTGGAAGGAAAACTACGCGACGGCAGGCAAGGATTCCCAAGCCCCGAACGCGATGTGGAAGCGTCGCCCCTATGCCCAGCTTGCCAAATGCGCCGAAGCCCAAGCGCTGCGCAAGGCGTTCCCCGAATTCGGCGCGCAGCCGACCGCCGACGAAATGGAAGGCAAGAGCCTTGACGACGGGGCCACGGTCATCGACGGCAATACCGGCGAAATCCTGAGCAAGAAGGACGCGCCGAAGGAACTGCCCGCCTATACCGACGCGCAACTGGAAAAGAACCTGCCCGCTTGGCAGGACGCCATCAATGCCGACCGGACGACGGCGGCCAAGATCATCGCCAAGGTCACCAGCGGCTACCGCCTGACCCCGGCGCAGGCCGACCGCATCCGCGCCCTGAAAAAGCAAGAAGTCGATTCTTTCGTCGCCGACATGGAAGCCGCTGAACAAGGAGAACAGCAATGATTACGCATAACCTGCAACAAGGAACTCCCGAATGGCATGCCTTCCGCGCTGCCCATTTCACCGCCAGCGATGCCCCGGCCATGATGGGCGAATCGCCCTACAAGGCCCGGAACGAACTGCTGCGCGAAAAGGCGACCGGCGTCAGCGCCGAAGTCGATAGCGCGACCCAGCGCCGCTTCGATGACGGCCATCGCTTTGAAGCGCTGGCCCGCCCGCTGGCCGAAGAAATCATCGGCGCGGAGCTTTACCCGGTCGTCGGTTCCGAAGGCAAGCTGGCCGCCAGCTTCGACGGACTGACCATGCTGGAAGACATTTGCTTCGAGCATAAGACCCTGAACGACGACATCCGGGCCTGTAAGACCGCCGACGAACTGCCCCTGCATTACCGCATCCAGATGGAACAGCAGTTGATGGTTTCCGGCGCGGACAAATGCCTGTTCATGGCGACCAAATGGGACGGGGACGACCAGCTTGTCGGCGATCCGTTCGCCCGCTGGTATGAATCCGACCCGGCCCTGCGCCAGCGCATCGCCGACGGCTGGGCGCAGTTTGAAAAGGACTTGGAAGCCTACCAGCATGTCGAAGCCAAGCCCGAAGTCGCTGGCCGCGCCCCGGATGCGCTGCCCGCCCTGCGGATCGAAGTTTCCGGCGCTGTTACCGCGTCTAACCTTGCCGAATTCAAGGCGCGGGCGCTGGAAGTCTTCGGCAACATCAAGACCGACCTTGAAACCGACGAAGACTTCGCCAATGCCGACAAGACTACGAAATGGTGCAAGGAAGTCGAAGACCGGCTGGAAGCGGCCAAGCAGCACGCGCTTTCGCAGACGGCCAGCATCGACGAACTGTTCCGCACGGTCGATGCGATCAAGGAAGAAGCCCGGCAAAAGCGCCTGACCCTTGAAAAGCTGGTGAAGCAGCGCAAGGAAAGCATCCGCGTCGAGAAGGTCGAAGCTGCCCGGAAGCTGTTCTTGGCCCATGTCGCCGCGTTGCAGGCTGAAATTACCGGCGTCCATCTGGTCATCGCCCAGCCCGACTTCGGCGGGGCCATCAAGGGGCTGAAAACGCTGGACAGCATCCAGAACGCCCTTGATACGACGCTGGCGACCGCCAAGATCGACGCCGACGCCTACGCCAAGGACATGCGCGAAAAGCTGGCATGGTGCCGCGAAAACGCCGCCGGGCATTCCGCCCTGTTCCCCGATCTGCAACAGATCATCGTCAAGCCGATGGAAGACTTCGCCCTGACGATCAGCAGCCGGATCGAACAGCATAAGAAGGCCGAAGCCGACCGTCTGGAAGCCGAACGCGAACGCATCCGCCAAGAAGAAGCCGCGAAGCTGGCAGCCCCGCAACAGGCCGCCCAGCCTGCGCCCGCTCCGGCATTGCAGCAGGTCGCCGAAGTCGCGCAGCCGGTCAGCCCGGCCCCTGTTCAGGCCGTCGCCAGCAGCGCGCCGCGCAGCGCCCCGACGCTAAAGCTGGGCGCGATCCATGACCGCCTTGGCTTTACCGTAACCGCCGATTTCCTGCGGTCGCTGGGATTTGCCCCGCATGCCGAAGGAGCGGCCAAGCTGTACCACGAAGAAGACTTCCCGTTGATCTGCCGCGCGATCGTGCAGCACGTCGAGGCGGTCGCCGTCCATCAATTGAAGCGCGCAGCCTGAGGGGATCACCATGACGCAGAAATTCCGATTTTCCGGCAAGGCCGAAATCCTTCATCTGAACGCCCGGAAGGAAGGGCCGGACGACGACAAGCAACTGGCCGTCGATGTAAAGCTGCGCGCGGTCACGACGATGGCCGTCTTGCATTACTTCGACGACATGCTGGGGCAGCTTTTCTACACCGACATCGGCGCGGTCAGGAACACGATGATTGGCCCGATCCCGATGAAGCATGAACTGGAAGACTACCGCCTTGAAGTCAAGGGCGGGACGCATCACGGCGTCAAGCTGAAAAAGTTCGCGCTGGAAGCGATGGATGACGGGATGGTTTCAATCACGTTCCAAGCCAGCTTCAAGCCGTCCGGCGATGAAGTCGCGCAAGATGGCCGAATACCTGCAAGACGAAATCGACATCTATCTGGAACCGGCGAACGCCGAACTAGACCTTGGCGAAGCCGCCGACCGGCTGAACAAGTCGCTGGCCGCCGACGGCGCGACGGCGACGCTGCATAACGCGAACGGCGACCTGCTGGCGACCTTCGGCGAAGGGGATGATCCCCTTTATGAAAACGCCAAGCTGGTCGTCGTCAGCCATCGCCGCGCGTCGATTTCGCTGGTCCAGCGCGAACTTCGCATCGGATACAACCGGGCCGCACGCCTGATTGAACAGATGGAAGCCGACGGCGTTGTTTCCGCAATGGACGGCAGCGGAAGCCGCGAAGTTCTGGTCGCCGCAGCGGAGGCAGCGTCATGGCATCGGTCAATAAGGTCATCTTGGTCGGAAACTTGGGGGCCGACCCCGAAACGCGCTATGCCCCCAGCGGCGACGCGATTTGCAGCATCCGGCTGGCGCGCATGGCGGCCAGTCCGATGCCCAGCGCCGCCCGTCCAGCAAGCCCGCGCCCAGCAGGCAAGACGATTTTGAAGACGACATCCCATTTTAGAAACGAGGTTCAACATGGACGCACAAGCAAAAATCATCCGTCTGCCGAAGGTCAAGGAATTGGTCGGCCTCGGCAAGACAGCGATCTACGACAAGATCAAGGAAGGGGCTTTCCCGAAGCCGATCAAGCTGGGCCGCGCAAGCGGCTGGCTTGAAGGCGAAGTGCAGCAATGGATCGGCAAGCAGGTCGAAGCCCAGCGCGGCGAAGGGGTGCCAGCATGAGGATCATGAAGCATCCGCTGACGGGCGAATATTGGTGGTATTTCTGCGAGACGACCATTGCAGCGCGGATTCGCGCGCTGTTTTCCGATGACCGCCTGTCTGTCATTTGGGTCAAGCCGCTGACGGCCAGCGAAGTCGAACTGGTCATGGCGGCGGCATCGACCCGGATGGAATTTGGGATCAGGTCATGGACGCGGAAGGCCCGCATCCGCGCATCTGGGTGGGCGTCAGCGTCGAAGATCAGAAGGCTGCCGACGAACGCATCCCGCTGCTGTTGCAGACGCCTGCCGCCGTCCGCTGGATCAGCGCCGAACCGTTGCTGGGGCCGGTCGATCTTGGCCTGTTCGGTACTGTTCCGAAGGACATTTCCCAGCGATACACCTTGACTTATGAAATGCTGCATTGGGTCGTCGGCGGCGGGGAATCCGGGCCGAAGGCGCGACCGATGAAGCAGGAATGGGCGCGCAGCCTGCGCGATCAGTGCGATGACGCTGGCGTCCCGTTCTTGTTCAAGCAATGGGGCGAATGGTTCCCCACTTCCATCGGGCAGGGCGGGAGCCAGCTTGGCGCATGGAACGGCGACGACTTCATGCCGGGATGGGGCGACATCAAGAACCCGGAAAACAACATGGTCAGGGCTGGCAAGCGGGCCTTCGGCGGTCGCCTGTTGGATGGTCGTCAGCATGACGGTTATCCGGTGTCGGCGGAATGATCGACCGCGCACCATCCGGCCATCGTTGCGGCCAGTCGCATCCGCGCGCCCGTCTTACCGACGAACAGGTGCGCGAAATGCGACAGCTTCATCAGCAGCGCGGCAAGGGCTACTTCCTGCTGGGCATCATCTTCGGATGCAGCGAATGGACGGCCCGCGACATCTGCACCTATCGAACAAGGCGGAACGCCTGACGCCTTCGGCGAACTGCTGCGAACTGGACGCGATAGCCGACCCCTGCGATAATGCCAATTCTATGGGCGCAGCAGCGCTGACCGCCCCCCAGCGGATAAAAAACCGGATAAGCAGCCGGATAAGATTTTCAGAAGACAGCGGCAGGGGCCAATGAAATCAAGGAGATAGCCCTAAAATGCTTCTGATGATCGACAACTACGATTCGTTTACCTACAACCTGGTCCAGTACTTCGGCGAACTCGGCGAAGACGTGCGGACCTATCGCAACGACGAGATCACGCTCGCGCGGATCGCCGAGCTCGACCCCGAGGCGATCTGCCTGTCGCCGGGCCCGAGCAATCCGCAGCACGCGGGCATCACGCTCGAGGTGCTGCGCAAGTTCGCGGGCAAGAAGCCGATCCTGGGCGTGTGCCTCGGCCACCAGGCGATCGGCGAGGCCTTCGGCGGCCGCGTGATCCGCGCCAAGACCATCATGCACGGCAAGGTGAGCCGCATCGAAACCGACGGCTGCGGCGTGTTCGCCGATCTGCCGCGGCACTTCGACGTGACGCGCTATCACTCGCTGGCGATCGAGCGCGAGACGCTGCCCGACTGCCTGGAGATCTCGGCCTGGACCGAGGACGGCGAGATCATGGGCGTGCGCCACAAGACGCTGCCGATCGAGGGCGTGCAGTTCCACCCCGAATCGATCCTCTCCGAGCACGGCCACGCGCAGCTCCAGAACTTCCTCAAGCAGGCGCGCGCGAGCGCGGCCCAGCCGGCATGAGCGGGGATGCGATGACGATTACCCCGCAGGAAGCGCTGCAGCGCACGATCGAGCACCGCGAGATCTTCCACGACGAGATGCTGCATCTGATGCGCATAATCATGCGAGGCGACATGTCGCCCGTGATGGCCGCCGCGCTCATCACCGGCCTGCGCGTGAAGAAGGAGACGATCGGCGAGATCGCCGCAGCCGCCACCGTGATGCGCGAATTCGCGCGCCACGTCGAGGTGGCCGACAACTCGAACTTCGTCGACATCGTCGGCACCGGCGGCGACGGCTCGCACACCTTCAACATCTCGACCGCGACCATGTTCGTGTCGGCCGCAGCCGGCGCCAAGGTGGCCAAGCACGGCAACCGCAGCGTCTCGAGCAAGTCCGGCAGCGCCGACGTGCTCGACGCGCTCGGCGTCAACATCGACCTTGCCCCCGAGCAGGTGGCGGCCTCCATCGAGGCCACCGGGATGGGCTTCATGTACGCGCCGAACCATCACCCGGCGATGAAGAACATCGCGCCGGTGCGCCGCGAGCTCGGCGTGCGGACCCTGTTCAACATCCTCGGGCCGCTGACCAACCCGGCCGGCGCGCCGAACCAGCTGATGGGCGTGTTCCACCCCGACCTGGTCGGCATCCAGGTACGCGTGATGGAGCGGCTCGGCGCCGAGCACGTGCTGGTGGTCTACGGCAAGGACGGCATGGACGAAGTGTCGCTCGGCGCGGCCACCCTGGTGGGCGAGCTGCGCGACGGCAAGGTCACCGTATACGAGATCCATCCCGAGGATTTCGGCCTGCAGATGGTCTCGAACCGCACGCTGAAGGTCGAGAATGCCGAGGAGTCGCGCGTGATGCTGCTCGAGGCGCTCGACAACAAGCCCGGCGTGGCGCGCGAGATCGTCACGCTGAACGCGGGCACCGCGCTCTACGCGGCCAATATCGCGCCCTCGATCGCCGAGGGGATCGGCCTCGCGCGTGAGGCCATCGCCAGCGGCGCGGCGCGCGCCAAGGTCGACGAACTGGTACGCTTCACCCGTCAGTTTCCGCGCTGAACCCCTGCGTGCCGACCGGCCAGCCGGTCGGCCAATCCATCCGGATCCCGGTCCGAACCCCATTCCGTCGGATTTGCCATGAGTGACATCCTCAACCGAATCATTGGCGTCAAGCGCGAGGAAATCGCCGCTGCCCTGCAAAGCACGCCGCTCGAAGCCCTCAGGCTGGAAGCCGAAACCCGCGATCTGCGCGACTTCGTCGGCGCGCTGCGCGCCAAGCACGCGGCCAGCCAATCCGCCGTGATCGCCGAGGTGAAGAAGGCCAGCCCCTCCAAGGGCGTGCTGCGCGAGCATTTCGTGCCGGCCGAGATCGCCGCCTCGTATGCACGGCACGGTGCGGCCTGCCTGTCGGTGCTGACCGACGAGCAGTTCTTCCAGGGCAGCGCGCGCTACCTCGAGGAGGCCCGCGCGGCCTGCGCGCTGGCGGTGCTGCGCAAGGATTTCATCGTCGATGCCTACCAGGTGCTGGAGGCGCGCGCGATGGGCGCCGACGCGATCCTGCTGATCGCCGCCGCGCTCGACATGCCGCAGATGCAGGACCTCGAGGCCTATGCGCATTCGCTGGGCCTGGCGGTGCTGGTCGAGGTCCATGACCGCGACGAGATGAACGAGGCGCTGACGCTGAAGACGCCGCTGATCGGCATCAACAACCGCAACCTGCGCACTTTCGAGACCACCATCGAGACCACGCTCGGCATGCTCGACATGGTGCCGGCCGATCGCATCGTGGTGACCGAATCGGGCATCCTGTCGCGTGCCGACGTGGAACGCATGAAAGCGGCCGACGTGCACAGCTTCCTGGTCGGCGAGGCCTTCATGCGCGCCGAGCAACCGGGCGAGGAACTCGCCCGGATGTTCTTCTGACGCGCATCGTGATGGCCATCGAAACCGAAATCAAGCTGGCGCTGCCTGCCGGTGCGCAGGGCGCGGCCCGCAGTGCGCTCGACGCCTGCGCCGGCGCGGCGGGCCGCGAGATCCATCTCGCCAACGTCTATTACGACACGCCCGATCTCGCATTGGCTCACGCCAAGAGCGCCGTGCGCGTGCGCCTCGCGCCGCAGGGCTGGCTGCAGACCTTCAAGACGGTCGGCTCGGCCGAACAGGGCCTGCATACGCGTCACGAATGGGAGCTGCCGGTGGCCGGCGACGCGCTGGAAATCGACGCGCTGCTCGCCGTCTGCGACGTGCCGGCCGCCGCCGACGCGCTGGGCGCGGCCGCGCCGGCGCTGGTCACGCTGTTCCGCACCGATTTCGCGCGCACGCTCTGGCGCATCGTGCGCGACGGCAGCACCGTCGAAGCCGGGCTCGACCTCGGCGAGATCATTGCCGAGGTGGACGGCGAAACGCGTCGCGCATCGATCCGCGAGATCGAACTCGAGCTGATCGACGGCGACGAAGCGGTACTGCATACGCTCACGAACGAGCTCAAGGCCGCGCTGCCGGGCCTCGCGCCCGACGACCAGAGCAAGGCGCAGCGCGGCTACCGCCTGCGCGCGGCCTGAACCATGGCGAAGCGTTCCCCTTCCCGCGCCAAGCCGGGTACCGTCGCGCAGGCCTCGCTGTTCGACGAACCAGCCGCGCCGGCGCTCACCCCGGTCAACACGGAAACCGCCGCGATCGCCGCAAGTTCCGGCGCCGGCGCGGCGCCGCTGCCGCTCGAAGCGCAGTTCGAGGCGCTGCCTGCGGTATGGCGCGAGCTGCTTGCCTCCTTCGTGTCGAGCGACGCCTATGCCCCGCTGTGCCGCTTCGTCGACGCCGAGCGCTCGGCCGGCAAGACGATCTACCCGGCCGACGTGTTTCGCGCGTTGCGCCTGACCTCGCCCGACGGGGTCCGGGTCGTGATCCTCGGCCAGGACCCGTATCACGGCGACGATCGCGGCACCCCGCAGGCCCACGGCCTGGCTTTCTCGGTGCCGCCGGCGGTGCGTCCGCCCCCCTCGCTGCGCAATATCTTCAAGGAAATCGCCGCGAATTTCGGGCACGACACGCCGAAGCACGGCTGCCTCGATTCCTGGGCGCGCCAGGGCGTGCTGCTGCTCAATACCGTGCTGACGGTCGAGCAAGGCGCGGCCGCGAGCCACGCGAAACGCGGCTGGGAGTCCTGCACCGATACGCTGATCCGCGAGTTGGCGCGCCGCCATCGCGGCCTGGTGTTCATGCTGTGGGGCGCGCATGCGCAGGCCAAGCGCGCCCTCTTCGATACCGGCGCACATTGCGTGCTGGAGTCGCCGCATCCCTCGCCGCTGTCCGCGCACTGCGGCTTCCTCGGCAACCGGCATTTCGTGCTGGCCAATGACTACCTGGCCGAGCACGGCGAGGCGCCGATCGATTGGCGGCTGCCTGACGAGGCCGTCACGCTGGCCTGAAGCCCGGCCCCGCGCGATCTGCGCATCGAAAGCGAAACAGCCCGACCGGCCTGCGCCGATCGGGCTGTTTTTCATTCGGGACAGCAGCCGGTGCACGCGCCGAGGGGGCGCGACACGCGCATCGGCAAGCCGCCTCAGGCGGCTGCGGCGATCGCCTCGCGAGCTGCCGCCAGCGCGGCCGTTTCCGCATCCGGGCCCATGTTCAGGCCTTCGGCATGGATGAAGCGTAAGCGGTAATTTCAGCACACCGAATGGAGAATCATTTGCAACGGACGGGCGAGCATGGCCGCATCGCGACGGTCGAGGCGCCCTTGTTGTGTCAGTTCACGCTCGCCTCGGCTTGCCGCTTCGCGTAGTTGAACGGCAGCAGGTCGCTGATGTCAGCGTCCGGAGCGCGCTGCGGCAATTCGGTCAACACGTGC
>JAYFRU010000105.1:0-9227 GCA_040946965.1 Burkholderia sp.
CGAAGCCCGTCAGGCAGCGCTCTTGCCGCGCGCCGCCTGATCGCAAAACCGTGTCTATGTAACCGGATCCGATACAGACGCAGCAAGGCGCATGCGCCGGGAACGGGCAATTTTACGCGCCGTTACAAAGCTGTCGATTGGATGCCGGGAGAAAGAGCAGCAGCGAGGGACAGCGGGGCGGAACGGGCGGCGCGGAGTGCGCCGCCGCGCGGGGCGGGCCGCCGTCGAGAGGCGGAGGTGGCCCGATCGGGATGCGGTTCAGTCCTCGCGGCGCAGGTGCGGGAACAGCAGCACGTCGCGGATCGTCGGGCTGTCGGTCAGCAGCATCACCAGGCGGTCGATGCCGATCCCGCAGCCGCCGGTCGGGGGCATGCCGTATTCGAGCGCGCGGATGTAGTCGGCGTCGAAGTACATCGCTTCCTCGTCGCCGGCATCCTTCTGGTCGACCTGCTTCTTGAAGCGCGCGGCCTGGTCTTCCGGATCGTTGAGCTCGGAGAAGCCGTTGGCGATCTCGCGGCCCGTCATGAACAGCTCGAAGCGCTCGGTGATGCCGGGCATCGCATCCGATTCGCGCGCCAGCGGCGAGACCTCGACCGGATAGTCGATGATGAAGGTCGGTTCCCAGAGCTGTGCCTCGGCGGTTTCCTCGAACAGCGCGAGCTGCAGCGAGCCGAGGCCGGCGTTCAGGAAGGCCGGCTGGCCGACGTCCACGCCGAAGCGCTTCAGCTCGGTGCGCAGGAAGGCGACATCCGCCAGTTGCGCGTCGCTGTAGTCGGGCGCGTGCTTCTGGATCGCCTGCTTGATGGTGAGGCGGTGGAAGGGCTTGACGAGATCGAGCTCGCGGCCCTGATACTGAGTCGTCGCGGTACCGAGCGAATCGACTGCGGCCTGGCGGATCACCTGTTCGGTGAAATCCATCATCCAGCGGTAGTCGGTGTAGGCCGCGTAGAACTCCATCATCGTGAATTCCGGATTGTGGCACGGCGAGACGCCCTCGTTGCGGAAATTCCGGTTGATCTCGAACACGCGCTCGAAGCCGCCCACCACCAGCCGCTTCAGGTAGAGCTCGGGCGCGATGCGCAGGAACATCTCCATGTCGAGCGCGTTGTGGTGCGTGACGAAGGGCTTGGCCGTCGCGCCGCCCGGGATCGGATGCAGCATCGGCGTCTCGACTTCCATGAAGTCGGCATCCGCCATGCACTTGCGGATCGAGGCGATCGCCTTGGTGCGGGCGCGGAAGGTGTTGCGCGTCTCGGGCGTGACGATCAGGTCGACGTAGCGCTGGCGGTAGCGCATCTCCTGGTCGGCCAGGCCGTGGAACTTGTCCGGCAGCGGGCGCAGCGCCTTGGCCAGCAGACGCAGCTCGGTGCACTTGACCGACAGCTCGCCCTTGTTGGTGCGGAACAGCACGCCGCGCGCGGCGACGATGTCGCCCAGGTCCCACTTCTTGAACGCGTCGTAGGTCTCGGCGCCGACGTCGGCCGGCGTGACGAAGAACTGGATCTGGCCCGAGCCGTCCTGGACCGTCGCGAAGCTGGCCTTGCCCATCACGCGGCGCAGCATCATCCGGCCGGCCAGCTTGACCTCGAGCGGCTTGGCCTCGAGCGCGTCCTTGTCGGCCTCGGCGTAGTCCGCCTGCAGGTCGGCCGCGTGGTGCGTCGGCTGGAAGTCGTTCGGGTAGGCGATGCCCTGCTCGCGCAGCGCGCGCAGCTTCTCGCGGCGCTCGGCGATGAGCTGGTTGTCGTCGGGCGCGGGCTGCTGCGGTTGGGTCGGTTCGGTCATGATGGTCGGAATTCGATGGGTGACACGGATGCGGCGTGTGACAGGTGCGGCGGATGCGGTAGGTCGGGCCGGTGCTGCGCTTCGCGTCCGGCCTGGCCGGGCGCGGCTTCCGCAGCGAACGGCGCGAGCGGCGCCGGCGTCGCGGAAGGGGCGGGCGGCGCGCGGCGCCGCCCCGGGTGATCAGACGCCCTGTTTCAGGCTCGCACCGATGAAATCGTCGAGATCGCCGTCGAGCACGGCGCGCGTATTGCTCATTTCGACATTGGTGCGCAGATCCTTCACGCGGCTCTGGTCGAGCACGTAGGAGCGGATCTGGTGACCCCAGCCTACGTCCGTCTTGCTCGATTCGAGCTTGTCCTGCTCGGCCTGGCGTTTGCGCATCTCGGCCTCGTACAGGCGCGACTTCAGCATCGCCATGGCTTCGGCACGGTTGCGGTGCTGCGAGCGGTCGTTCTGGCACTGGACCACGATCCCGGTCGGCATGTGCGTGATACGCACCGCAGAGTCGGTCTTGTTGATGTGCTGGCCGCCCGCGCCCGAGGCGCGGTAGGTGTCGATGCGCAGGTCGGCTGGGTTGACCTCGACCTCGATCGAGTCGTCGATCTCCGGATAGACGAACACCGACGAGAACGAGGTGTGGCGCCCGCCCGAGGAGTCGAACGGCGATTTGCGCACCAGGCGGTGGATGCCGGTCTCGGTGCGCAGGAAGCCGTAGGCGTAGTCGCCCGTGACCTTGATGGTGGCGTTCTTGATGCCGGCCACGTCGCCGTCGGACTCTTCCAGCACTTCGGTCTTGAAGCCCTTGCGCTCGCAGTAGCGCAGGTACTGGCGCAGCAGCATCGAGGCCCAGTCGCAGGCCTCGGTGCCGCCGGCGCCGGCCTGGATGTCGATGAAGCAGTTGTTCGGATCGGCCGGGTTGGAAAACATCCGGCGGAATTCGATCTCGGCGACGCGCTTCTCGAGCTCGGCGGCCTCGCCTTCGCTCGCCAGCAGCGTGTCCTCGTCGTTTTCCTCGTGCGCGAGCTCGAACAGGTCCTGCGCGTCGCGCAGGTCGCCGTCGAGCGCGGTCAGCGTCGTCACGACGCCTTCCAGCGATTTCTTCTCGCGACCGAGCGCCTGAGCGTTCTTCGAATCGTTCCAGACGTTCGGGTCTTCGAGTTCCTTGTTGACTTCGGCGAGACGCGCGGACTTGGCGTTGTAGTCAAAGATACCCCCGTAGCTCGCCCGCGCGCCGGCGCAGGTCCGCGAGAGAGCTTTCGATCGCGTTGAGGCGTTCCGCTTCCATGGTGATGATCGCTTTTCCGGCTTCGTGAAAAGGCGAAATTATAGCTGATCGAGGGGCTCGGCCGGTAGGCGCGCCGCCGCCGCGAGTGCATGAGCCGCCGGTATTTGCCGGGGAATCGGCTGGAAATCGGGGGAAAGCGGCTGAAAAACGGTGGCGGATCGCGCTGACGAATCGCGGCGGACCAGGCTCGGCCGGGGCGGGGCCCGGCGTCGCGGCGCCGCTTGGCGCGCCGCACGCTGCGGTGTCAGGCCGCGTGCTCGACGATCAACTGCACGCGCGTCACGCCGTTCCAGGTGTCGCTGGCGAGGCGATAGGCGACGGTGGCGCGAGCCGGCAGCGGCTCGGTGTGGTTGAACCAGATCGCGCCGAAGCGCTGGCGGCCGCGCGCGAGCTGCAGCTTCAGGTGCTTGTCCTTGACCAGCGCCTGCGAGGACACCTCGAACTCGCCCGAGAACAGCGGGGCCGGGAAGCCCTGGCCCCAGACCGCGCCGTCGAGCATCTCGACGAACTGCGGCGTGAAATAGGCATCCTCGAGATCGCCGTCGGTCTCCAGCACGCGCGAGAGCGCCTCCTCGGACAGCCATTCGCGCGCCACCGCCTCGAAGGTGGCCGCGAAGCGCGGCACCTTGTCGGTCTCGAGCGTGACGCCGGCAGCCATCGCGTGGCCGCCGAAGGTCACCAGCAGGTCCGGCTCGCGCTTGGAGACCAGATCCAGCGCGTCGCGCAGGTGGAAGCCCGGGACCGAGCGGCCCGAGCCCTTGACGCGCGCACCGCTCTCGTCGGCATGCGCGAAGGTGAACGAGGGGCGGTGGAACTTCTCCTTGAGCCGGCCCGCGACGATGCCGATCACGCCCTGGTGCCATTCGGGATTGAACAGCGTGATGGTGGCCGCCTCGGCCGGATCGACCTGGGCCAGGTCGGCGAGCGCCTGCTGCTGCATGCCGGCCTCGATCTCGCGGCGCTCGCTGTTCATGGTGTCGAGCTGCTGGGCCAGCTCCCAGGCGCGGCCGATATCGTCGGTGGTCAGGCATTCGATGCCGAGCGACATGTCGGACAGGCGGCCCGCCGCGTTCAGGCGCGGGCCCAGGCCGAAGCCGAGATCGAAGGCCGAGGCCGAGCGGGCCTCGCGCGCGGCGGCGCGGAACAGCGCGGCGATGCCGGGCTGCATGCGGCCGCGGCGGATCCGCTGCAGGCCCTGCGCGACCAGCACGCGGTTGTTGCCGTCCAGGCGCACCACGTCGGCCACGGTGCCGAGCGCGACCAGGTCGAGCAGGCCGTCCAGGCGCGGCTCGGGCCGGGCCTCGTCGAAGGCGCTGCGGCGGCGCAGCTCGGCGCGCAGCGCGAGCAGCACGTAGAACATCACGCCGACCCCGGCGATATGCTTGCTCGGGAAGTCGCAGCCGGGCTGGTTCGGGTTGACGATGGCGCGCGCCTCGGGCAGCGTCGCGCCGGGCAGGTGGTGGTCGGTGACCAGCACGTCGATGCCCAGCGCATTGGCGGCGGCCACGCCGTCGACGCTGGCGATGCCGTTGTCGACCGTGATCAGCAACTCGGGCAGGCGCGCGGCGGCCAGCTTGACGATCTCGGGCGTGAGGCCGTAGCCGTATTCGAAGCGGTTCGGCACCAGGTAGTCGATCGAGGCGCCGAGCATGCGCAGGCCGCGCACGGCCACCGCGCAGGCGGTGGCGCCGTCGCAGTCGTAGTCGGCCACCACCAGCATGCGCTTGCGCGCCGCCAGCGCATCGGCCAGCAGCACCGCCGCGTCCTCGCAGCCCTTCAGGCTGGCGGGCGGCACCAGGCGCGCCAGCGCGGTCTCGATGTCCTCGGGGCAGGTGACGCCGCGCGCGGCGTACAGGCGCGCGAGAACCGGATGCAGGCCGTGGCGGGCGAGCGCCTCGGCGTCGGCGGGAGAGGCGTGGCGGGTGACGAGTCGGGTCATGCGGATGGGTTATTCGAACAGGGAGGCGAGCGCGCGGCGTCGCCAGAATTTGCGGAGGTCGCCCCGCGTCACGGCCAGCGTGGTCGCGCCGGTGTCGCCGCACAGCGTGAAGCTCAGTTCGCGCAGCTCGCCGGCGCGCAGCGCCTCGAGCGCCGGCGCGAACCAGTCGCGCTCGAGCGCATCGAGCGCCTCGCGCCAGGCGGCCCAGTCCTGCTGGATGAAGGGCACCGTCAGCGTATCGAGTTCGAGCAGGGTGGCGCGGCCCGCCTCGTCCTCGTCGATGGCCAGCGCGGCGAAGTTCGCTGGCGGCGCGTCCACCGGTACCTGGGCGGCGAGCCCCAGCCCGCGCGTGGCGCAGTGGGTCGACAGCACGCGCGCAAACGGGCTGCTCACGGGCCGCAGCCGGCCCTGGCCGTGGAACCAGATCGAATTCGCGGTGAACTGCCTGCGTGCCTCGCGCGTCTCGTTGACGGCGTGGCCGAACCAGGCCATCTGCACTTCGTTCTGCAGCTTCATCCACAGCTGCGAGCGTTCGCCGGTGCGAACCTCGTGCGGCAGCCAGATCTCGATGTTGCGGCCGCTCGCGCGCAGCGGCGCGGCACCGGCCAGCGCGGCCAGCGATTCGCTCGACAGGTACCAGCGACGCGGATCGGGCACCTGCAGTCGCACGCCGAGTTCCTCGACCAGCGGGCGCGCGACCTCGAGCAGCGCGGACGCCTCGGTGGCCGGCAGTTCAAGCGCGGACGGATCGATCAGCACCAGGTGGTCGGTGGCGATCTGCACGTGGACCGGCTCGACGCAGGCCCAAGGCGCGTCGCCCGGCGTGCCGCCGTCGGCGAGCAGCATGTACGGCGCGAGCGGTGCGTCGTCGTCGGCATCGCCCTGGCTCACGCCGAAGCGCGCGGCCAGCCAGCGCTGATGCGGCAGGGTGCGCTGGAAGTCCTCGCCGGCGCGGTGCTCGACCAGGCGCGCGCGTGCCAGCAGGGCGGCCAGCGCCGGGCTCGCCAGATCGTGCGGCGAGGAGGCGGCATCGGCGGCGGACGGCAGCACGAACGGCAACAGGAAGTGGAGGCGAGGGGGCGGAGACGGGGCTGGCATGATGGAGCGCATTGTAGGGCCAAACGGCTTGCGCGGGCGGTACCGATCGCGTCCCGGGATTCTCGGCGCCAGCCCCGGGAGCGCTGTGGGGAGCGGCTTTGCCCGCGATCGAGAGGCGTCGGGCGGGGCGCGTCGGGCCGTCGCTTTTTCAGGGATGTTTAAGCAATGTATGGCAAACTTCGCGCGTGATCGGCGGCACCTCCCCGAGGGCGGCGCGGTCGATACGAGCGGCGGCGCCTGCGGGCCGCCCGCCGTAACCAGTGAAAAGGACAGGCTTGAAACTCCCGTACGAATGGCAGATCGGCTGGCGCTACACGCGCGCCGGCAAACGCACGACCGGCAACGGTTTCATCTCCTTCATCGCGGCCGTCTCGATGCTCGGCATCGCACTCGGCGTGGCCGCCCTGATCGTGGTGCTGTCGGTGATGAACGGCTTCCAGAAGGAGGTGCGCGATCGCATGCTGTCGGTGCTGGCGCACGTCGAGATCTTCTCGCCAACCGGCTCGATGCCCGACTGGCAACTGACCGCCAACGAGGCGCGCCGCAATCCCGAGGTGATCGGCTCGGCGCCCTATGCCGAGGCACAGGCCCTGCTCACGCGCCAGGACGCCGTCAGCGGCGTGCTGCTGCGCGGCGTCGACCCGACGCTGGAGCCGCAGGTGACCGACATCGCCAAGGACATGAAGTCCGGCTCGCTGGCCGTCCTGCAGTCGGGTCAGTTCGACGTCGTGCTCGGCACCGCGCTGGCCAGCAATCTCGGCGTGTCGGTCGGCGACAAGGTCACCATGCTGGTGCCGGAGGGCACCATCACGCCGGCCGGCATGCTGCCGCGCGTGAGGCAATTCACAGTGGTCGGCATCTTCGAATCGGGGCATTACGAATACGACAGCACGCTGGCGATGATCAACATCCAGGATGCGCAGAAGCTGTTCCGGCTGCCGGCGCCGACCGGCGTCAGGCTGAGGCTCAAGGACATGCAGCGCGCGCCTGAGGTGGCGGTGCAGCTGTCGCATTCGCTGTCGGGCGATCTCTACATTCGCGACTGGACCCAGCAGAACAAGACCTGGTTCTCGGCCGTGAAGATCGAGAAGCGCATGATGTTCATCATCCTGACGCTGATCATCGCGGTGGCCGCCTTCAACCTGGTGTCCTCGCTGGTGATGACGGTTACCAACAAGCAGGCCGACATCGCGATCCTGCGCACGCTCGGCGCGCAGCCCGGCTCGATCATGAAGATCTTCGTGGTACAGGGCGTGACGGTGGGCTTCGTCGGTACCTTGTCGGGCGTGGCGCTCGGCAGCCTGATCGCCTGGAGCATCCCCTGGCTGATCCCGATGATCGAGCATGCCTTCGGCGTGCAGTTCCTGCCGCCCTCGGTCTACTTCATCAGCGAGCTGCCTTCCGAACTGGTGGCCGGCGACGTGGCTAAGATCGGCGTGATCGCCTTCGTGCTGTCGGCGGTGGCCACCCTCTACCCGAGCTGGCGCGCCGCCAAGGTGCGTCCGGCCGAGGCGCTGCGTTATGAATGAGCGGCTCGTGGACCGGCAATGAACCAGAACCAACCAGGAAATCCGCGCATGCGCGAAACCGTGCTCGAAGCGAGCGGCATCACCAAATCGTTCCAGCAGGGCGGGCTCGACGTGCGCGTGCTGGCCGATGCCTCCGTCACCGTCCATCGCGGCGAGAAGCTGGCGATCGTGGGCGCCTCGGGCTCGGGCAAGAGCACCTTGCTGCACGTGCTGGGCGGGCTCGACGAGCCGGGCACGGGCGAGGTCTCGCTGCTCGGCAAGCCCTTCACGCGGCTCGGCGAGCGCGAGCGCAACGAGCTGCGCAATCGCTCGCTGGGTTTCGTCTATCAGTTCCACCACCTGCTGCCCGAGTTCTCGGCGCTCGACAACGTCGCGATGCCGCTGCGGATCCGCCGGCTCAACGCGGCCGAGGCGCGTCACGAGGCGCAGGCGATGCTGGAGCGGGTCGGCCTCGGCCATCGCGCCAGGCATCGCCCGGGCGAGCTGTCGGGCGGCGAGCGGCAGCGGGTGGCCGTGGCGCGCGCACTGGTCACCAAGCCGGCCTGCGTGCTGGCCGACGAGCCCACCGGCAATCTCGACGGATCGACCGCCGACAACGTCTTCAACCTGATGCTCGAACTGTCGCGCACGCTCGACACCAGTTTCGTGATCGTCACGCACGACCCCGAACTGGCCGGGCGCTGCGATCGCATCCTGCGGCTGCGCGACGGCGTGCTGCACGAGGAGCCGGCGGTGCTGGTCTGAGCCGATGTGGATCGACACGCACTGCCATCTCGACGCCGGCGAATTCGACGCGGACCGCGAGGCGGTGGTCGATGCGGCGGCGGGCGCGGGCGTGTCGGGCATCGTGATCCCGAGCATCGGGCGCGACAATTTCGAGACGGTGCGCGAACTCGCACATCGCACCGCCGGCGGCAGCTATGCGCTCGGCATCCATCCGCTCTTTACGCCCGGCGCCCGCGACGAGGATCTCGACCGGCTGCGCATGGAGATCGAGGCGAGCCTCGACGATCCGCGCTTCGTCGCGATCGGTGAGATCGGCCTCGACTACTTCGTTGAGGGGCTCGACAACCCGCGCCAGGAGCACTTCTATTACGAGCAGCTGAAACTCGCGCGCGAATTCGACCTGCCGGTGCTGTGCCATGTGCGCAAGTCGCAGGATCGCGTGCTGGCCGGGCTGCGGCGCTTCGGGGTGCGGCGCGGCATCGCCCACGCCTTCAACGGCAGCTTCCAGCAGGCCGAGGCCTTCATCGCGCAGGGCCTGCATCTGGGCTTCGGCGGCAACGTCACCTTCGAGCGCGCGCGGCAGATCCGCCGGCTCGCCGAGCAATTGCCGATCGAGGCGCTGGTGGTCGAGACCGACGCGCCCGATATCGCCCCCGAGTGGCGCTACAAGCAGCGCAACACGCCCGACCAGGTGCCGCGCATCGGCGAGGCGATCGCCGCCTTGCGCGACAGTGAACCCGAGGCCATCGCGCAGGCGACCACGGCCAATGCGCACGCGGCGATGCCGAGGCGTAAGGGACTCGGCTAGGCCGTCCGCTATTGGTATTTGAACTGACGGATGATGGGTGCCTTTGAATGAACGAGGACA
>JAYFRU010000106.1:0-9120 GCA_040946965.1 Burkholderia sp.
CAATCCGTTCGCATCGCCTGCAATCATCACCACGTGGGCTACTCCGTCCTCATGCTCGATTTATGCAACAACGCCATGCCACGCTGCTGATCAAGAACCATCGGCTCGACACCGGCATGATCGAGTATCACCGCTTCGCGCTGTCGGTCGCGCGCGAGGCCGGCATCGGCGAACGGATCCGCTTCATCAACTCGGGACACCTGCCGACCCTGCTCGAGCGCTCGCGCGGCGTGGCGGTGGTCAACAGCACGGTCGGCTTGTCGGCGCTGCACCACGAGCGCCCCCTGATCGCGCTCGGCGCGGCGATCTACAATATGCCGGGACTGACCTGGCAGGGCCGGCTCGACGATTTCTGGCATCACGGTGAAGTGCCCGACATAATCCACTATCACGCATTCCTCGACTACGTGATGCATCACACGCAGATCAACGGCGATTTCTATACGCGCACCGGCATCGAGATGGCGGTGCGGGGCGCGCCCGAGCGTCTGGATCGCGCGGATGCGTAGCCACGGCCCGGCCCATATCGTCATCACCGGCGCCAGCGCCGGCCTGGGCTTTGCGCTCGCGCTGGCACATGCCGCGCCGGGCGTGGTGCTGGGCCTGGTCGGCCGCGACCCGCAGCGGATCGATGCGGCCGCAACCGCCTGCCGCGCGCGCGGCGCGACGGTCGAGACCGACATCGTCGACGTGCGCGATACGGCGGCCATCGGCGCCTGGCTCGAAGCCTTCGATGCGCGCTACCCGATCACACTATTGGTTGCCAATGCCGGCGTTGCCAGCACGATTGCCTCCGCCGACGATTGGGAAGACGCCGAGCGCACGCGCGCGGTGATCGACACCAATCTTTACCGCATGCTGAATACCGTGCTGCCGGTGGTCGAGCGCGGCGCTGCGCGGCATGGCGATCTCGCCCGCGTACTGCGCCAGCAAGTCGACGATCAAGGCCTAGGCCGACTCCGTGCGGCCCCTGCTCAAGCGCGATGGCCTGGCCGTCACGGTGATCCTGCCCGGCTTCGTGAAGACCGCGATGAGCGATGTGTTTCCCGGCGACAAGCCCTTGCTCTGGAGCGCCGAGCGCGCGGCCGGGCAGATCCGGCGCAAGCTCGAGGCGGGCCGCAGCGAGATCGCCTTTCCGGCCCTGCTTGCGTTCGGCATGCGCCTGCTGCCGCTGCTGCCCGTCGCGCTCGCGGACGCGATCCTCGAGCGCCTGTCCTACCTGCCCGCGAAGGACCGCGCCAATTGAGCGCGTTCCTCGCCCCGACCCTGGCACTGGTGCCGGCCATCGCGCTGTCGTTCGCGCGATGCGATCGCGGTGCCGCGTGCGCCGCTGGCGCGGCCGCTGCTGTCGTCAATGCTTCACATTCTTTCGCTAGGCTTCCTCGCCGGTCTGGCGTTCGCGCTGACGTCGCGGCCGATCTTCTCGGCCTGCGCGGCGCTGGCGCTGGTCGGGCTGGTGGCGGCCGTCAGCAATGCGAAGTACGAGTCCTTGCGCGAGCCGTCCGTCTTCACGGACCTGAGCCTGTTCAGCCAGTTGTTTGCCCATCTGCGGCTCTATCTGCCTTTCCTGAGCGCCGGCAAGGTCGTCGCGATCGGCGCGGGCATCGTGCTCGTGATCGCGGGCTTCGTCGCCGAACGGCCCTGCCCGCTTGCCGCCGCCGCGCCGGTCTGGCTGGCGGTGGCCTTGTCGTTCGCGCTCGCGGTGGTGATCGCCGCGCGCCTGCCGCTCACGCTGGAGCCCTCGGTCGACCAGCGCCGCCACGGTTTTTTCGCGGTATTCGTCGCCTACCTGCTCAATGGCTTGCGCCCGGCCACCTTCCGGCGCTTTCGCGCATGCCTGGCCGGCTCGCCGTTCGCGATCGGCGAGCCGGTGCGGCCCCCCGACGTGGTGCTGATCCAGAGTGAATCGTTCTTCGATGCGCGCCGGCTCGGCGCGGCGATCGCGCCCGGCCTGCTGCGCTGCTTCGACCAGGCGCGCAGCGAGGCAGTCTGGCACGGCGAAATGACGGTGCCGGCCTGGGGGGCGAACACCATGCGCACCGAATTCGCGGTGCTAACCGGCACCGCTTCACGGTCGCTCGGTTACGCGCGTTTCTATCCTTACGCCTTCGTCAGGCAGTGGCTTGCCTCGCTGGCCGCCTGGTTCGGACGTGGCGGTTACGAGACAGTCGCGATCCATCCCTATTACGCCGATTTCTTCGGACGAACCCGGGTATTTCCGCTGCGCGGTTTTTCGCGTTTCCTCGATATCGGTCATTTCGCCTCGGCAATGCGCGCCGGCCCTTACGTGGCGGACGCGGCGGTCGGCGAGGCGATCGTTGCGGAACTCGAGACGGCGGGGCCAGATCGTCCGCGTTTCGTGTTCGCCATGACGATGGAAAACCACGGCCCGCTGCATCTCGAAACAGTGCAGCCCGGCAAGGCGGCTTCGCGGCATACTCTCGGCGACGATGCCCAATGGCGGGACCTGACTGCGTATTTGCGACATATTGAAAATGCAGATGCAATGCTCGGGCGCCTGCTGGATCATTTGCGTTCGAGCCGCAGGCAGACCGTGGTCTGTTTCTGCGGCGATCATGTTCCGGCCCTGTCGCGGATTTTCGACGGGCTGGACGTGAGTCCGGAGCACGGCGATTATTTCATCTGGCGAAATTTCAGGGTCGATAAACCCGAACGTCGGAACTTGCAGGCCGAGATGCTGGGGGGCCTGCTGCTGCAAGCGACACAGCAGGGTGGTGGAAGTCGCATGGACCAGTCGCGGGCACCAGAGAAAACGACATAAAGATGAACGGAAAGATTGCAATTGTTGGGATCGCATGCCGCTTTCCCGGGGGTGTCAATAATCCGGAGGAACTCTGGCGCCTGTTGCGCGACGAGCGCGACGCCGTCACGCAGATTCCGGCGGGACGCTTCGGCACGGACTTCTACCAGCACCCCTCCAAGCGCGAGGCCGGCAAGAGCTACACGTTCTCGGCCGGCGTGCTGGACGACATCGCGGGATTCGACGCGGCATTTTTCGGCATCTCGCCGCGCGAGGCGACACAGATGGATCCGCAGCAGCGCCTGCTGCTCGAACTCGCCTGGGAGGCGTTCGAGCATACCGGCCTGCGCCCGCTCGACATGCGCGGCCGCGATTGCGGCGTGTTCGTCGGCGTGGCGAGCCCCGACTACGGCAACCGCAGCATGGACGACCTGAATTCGGTCGATCCGTATTCGGCCACCGGCAATACACTGAGCATCGCCTCCAACCGCGTGTCCTACCTGTTCGACCTGCGCGGCCCCAGCCTGTCGGTCGATACGGCCTGCTCGTCCTCGCTGGTCGCGCTGCACCAGGCGGTGCAGGCGCTGCGCTCGGGGGAGACCGAGATGGCGCTGGCCGGCGGCGTGAACCTGCTGATGCACCCGTTCGGCTTCGTCAGCTTCTCGAAGGCTTCGATGCTCTCGTCGCGCGGCCGTTGCCGCGCCTTCGACGCCAGCGGCGACGGCTACGTGCGTGCCGAGGGCGGCGCCTTCGTGCTGCTCAAGCCGCTCGAGCGCGCGCTGGCGGACGGCGACACGATCCATGCGGTGATCGCCGGCTCGGGCGTCAATTCCGACGGTTATACGCAGGGCGGCATCAGCGTGCCGGGCGCGGCCACCCAGGCCGAACTGCTGCGCAGCGTCTACGCGCGCGCCGGCGTCGATCCGCAGGCGGTGTCCTATCTCGAGGCGCACGGCACCGGCACTGCGGTGGGCGACCCGATCGAGGCGCGCGCGCTGATCGAGGTGCTGTCGGCCGGACGTCCAGCCGACAAGCCGCTGCTGATCGGCTCGATCAAGACCAACATCGGCCATCTCGAAACCGCCTCCGGCATGGCCGGGCTTCTGAAGGCCGTGCTGTGCCTGAAGCATCGCGCGGTACCCAGCTCGCTGCACTTCCAGACGCCGAACCCCGCAATCGATTTCGCGGGCGGCCGGCTGCGCGTGGTCGAGCGCTATACCGCGCTCGACGGCGAGGGCGATGCGCCGCTCACGGTCGGCGTCAATTCCTTCGGTTTCGGCGGCACCAATGCCCACGTGGTCCTGAGTTCCGCGCCCGTCGAGGCGAGCGTGCCGCGGGCCGAGGCCCCGGCCGTCGCGGCGCCGGCCTCGCGCCTGTCGCCGCTGGTGCTGACAGCGCGTTCGCCACAAGCCTTCGGCGCGCTGGCCGCGCGCTACCTGGCGGTGCTCGAGGGCGGCGCCGACTGGCAGTCGATCGCGGCCACCGCCGCGCGCCGCCGCCAGTGGTTCACGCATCGTCTGGTGATGGCACCGGCGTCCGTCGAGGAGGCGCGCGCCGCGCTGGCGGCGCTGGCCACCGACGCCTCGGCCTCGCCCGCCGGCGTGGTCCGCGGCGAGGCGCCGGCCGAACCGGGCCGGGTGGCCTTCGTCTACTCGGGCAACGGCTGCCAATGGGCCGGCATGGGCCGGCAGCTCTACGAGGAATCGCCGCTGTTCCGCGCCGAGCTCGACGAGGTCGATGCGCTCTGGTGCGCCGACGACAGCGCCTCGCTGGTCGAGGTGATGCGCGCCGGCGCGGACGAGACCTGGCTGGCCGCCACCGAAAATGCCCAGCCGCTGCTGTTCGCGATCCAGGTGGGCCTCACGCGCGTGCTGGCATCGCGCGGGATCCGGCACGACCTGACGATCGGCCATAGCGTCGGCGAGATCGTGGCGGCCTGGGCCGCCGGGATCCTCACGCTCGCCGATGCGGTGCGCGTGATCAAGATTCGCAGCCGCGCCCAGGGCACCACTCGCGGCACCGGCCGGATGGCCGCAGTGGGCCTGAGTGAGGCTGCCGCCAACGAGGCCATCGCGCGGCTCGGCCTGACCGGCCTGGTCGAGGTGGCCGGCATCAACAGCGCCGAGGCGGTCACGCTGGCGGGCACCCTGCAGGGCCTGCAGTCGATCGAGGCGGCCCAGCGCGAGAGCGGGCGCTTCTACCAGCTGCTCGATCTCGACTACGCCTTCCACAGCCGCCAGATGAACAGCATCGAGCCGCTGGTGCTGGAGGAGCTCGCCGGGCTGGCCCCGGCGGCCGGCGACGGCAGCTTCGTGTCGACCGTGACGGGCGCCAGGCTCGACGGCACGGCGCTCGACGCGCGCTACTGGTGGCGCAACATCCGTGAGCCGGTGCGCTTCGGCGACGGCATCGCGAACCTGATCGCCGACGGCGCGCGGGTGTTCATCGAGGTGGCGCCGCACTCGATCCTGCGCAGCTACATGAAGCACGCACTGGTCGCCGCGCAGGCGCAGGGCGCGGTGCTGCCGACGCTCAAGCGCCAGCAGGGTGGCGCCGCCACGCTCGACGGCGCGATCCTGTCGGCCGTCGCGCAGGGCGCGAGCGTCGATCTCGAGCGTTTCGCGCCTGCGGCACCGGCCGTCGCGCTGCCGAACTATCCGTGGCAGCACGAGCACCACTGGCTGGAGCCGAGCGTCGAGGCCTACAACCTGGTCAACCGCCGCCGCGAGCATCCGCTGCTCGGCTACCGGCTGCACGAACATGCCTTCGGCTGGGAGAACCAGCTCGATCCGGCCAAGCTGCCGCTGCTGGCCGACCACGTGGTGGACGGCGGCATCGCCTTCCCCGGAGCGGGCTACGTCGAGATGGCGCTGGCCGCCGCGCGCGTCTACCTCGAAACCAACGAGGCGGCGCTTGAGAACCTTGAGATCCGCGCGCCGGTGGTATTCCAGCCGCAGCAGGCCAAGCTGTTCCGCCTGCGCATCGACCCCGAGACCTCGGTATTCCTGATCGAGACGCGCGACCGGATGAGCGACATGCCCTGGACGCTGAACGTGACGGGCCGCCTGCTGGCGAGCGGCACCACGCTCGACGCGAGCTCGGTGGTGCCGAGCGCGACGCTGCACGCCCTGCGCGCGCAGCCGGCGCTCGACGGCGCGGCGCTCTACCAGAGCACGGCGGCGATCGGCCTCGACTACGGCCCGGCGTTCCGCTGGGTGCGCAAGGTGCGGGTGGCCGGGGAGACCGCGCTGGCGGCCTGGCGCCTGCATCCGGCACTGATGGACAGCGGCTTCCACTCGCTGTTCGTGCTGCTCGGCGGTGCGGTCGGCGACGGCGATCGCGCCGCCTACGTGCCGGTGCAGATCGGCCGCGTCGACTACCTGCGCGGCGACGCGATCGACCGCGTGCTGGTGCGTATCGAGCACCGCAGCCCGCATTCGGTGGTGGCCTCGTTCGATTTCCTCGACGCGCACAGCACCGCCACCGCGCGCCTGGCGGCCTGCCGCTTCCGCCGCATCGACCTGCTCGGCCGCCAGCACGCGCCGTCGCGCTTCGTCTACACGCTCGAGCACCGGCCGCTGCCGGACGAGACCCGCGCCACGGCGCTGCCCGCGCCGGCCGCACTGCTGCGCCAGGCGGTGGCGCGGGCCGCGACCCACGAGGACGGCGCGCGCCGCGGCAAGCACCTGACCGAGATGCTGCCGCTGCTCGACGTGCTGGCCAGCCTCTACGCGCTGCGCGCGCTGGAGGCGATCGACGGGTTCGCGGCACCGGCGCTGCCGACCCATCCGCAGGCGGCCCTGATCGCGCGCCTGGCCGAGATGATCATCGAGGACGGTCTGGCGCATCGCGACGGCGAACGCCTGCTGCGCGACGACGAGGCCTGCGCGGCGCTGCCGCCGCTCGCCGAGCTCTGGCGCGACCTGCTGGCCGAATCGCCGCATCACGTCGCCGAGCTGACCCTGCTCGCGCATTGCGGCGCGGCGCTGCCGCGCGTGCTCAAGGGCGAACTCGATGCCGCGCGCGTGCTGTCGCCGACCGGCAAGAGCTTGGTCGAGCAGTTCTTCGATGCCTCGCCGACCTGGGAGCACCTGCATGCGGTGATGGCCGGCTGCGCGACGGCGGCCGTCGAGGGCTGGTCCGCGCCGCGCCGGCTGCGCCTGCTCGAGATCGAATCGACCCGCAGCGACATCCTGCGTCCTCTGGCGATGCGCCTGCCGGCCGATCGTTGCGAGCGCACCATCGTCGGCACCCCTGATCAACTGGCGGCTTTCGATGCCGATGCGATGCCGGCCGTCTCGACGGTCGCGCAGCTGCCCGGCGAGCGCTTCGCGCTGAAGGCCGAACCCGACGAACTCTACGACCTGGTGCTGGTCGACCGCGCGCTGGCCGGACGCAACGATCCGGCCGACGTGCTGGCCTCGATCGGCGCCTGGGTGGCGCCGGGCGGCCTGGTGGTGCTGGCCGAGGCGCGCCACAACCGCTTCGCCGACATCGTGTTCGGCCTGCAATCGGCTGACGGCCGTACCGCCTCGCTGACGCCGGCCGAGCTGGGCGCGCTCTGCGAGCACGCGGGCCTGGTCGAGGTGGTGCGCCATGCCGAGCAGGAGCTCGAGCTGGAAGGCACGCCGAGCCTGGTGCTGGCGCGCCGTCCCGTCGCCGAGGCGGCGGCCGATGCCGACGCCGACAGCCTCGATGCGCTCGAGCGCGCCGAGCAGTGGGTGGTGGTCACGGCCGGTGACGATCCCGAGCCGATCGGCGCCGCCCTGGCCGACGCGCTGACGCATGCCGGCCATGTGGTCGAGGTGGTCGATGCGCGGCAGGGCGCCGAGTTCATCGCCACCATGCCGGCCACCGACGCGACCCACCTGGTGTTCTGCGCGCCGGCCGCGCGCTTCGACGAGGATGCGCCGGCCGACCGACTGATGCAGGCGCAGGCCTCGGGTGCGATCGCCCTGGCGGCCCTGGTGCGTGCGCTCGACGCCGAACATCGCGCGGCCGGCGTGCGCCTGTCGGTGGTGACACGCGGCGCGGCCCCGTTCGAGGACGCCGCACCGCAGGCACCGGCCCATGCCACCTTGTGGGGCCTGGGTCGGGTACTGGCCAACGAGCACCCCGAACTCGGCTGCCGGCTGATCGATCTCGATCCGGCGGGCGGCGTCGAGCCGGCGCGGCTCGCGCGCGAGCTGCTGGTCGACGTGGCCAAGGAGGAAGTGCTGCTCAGGGCTGAGGCGCGCCTGGTGCCGCGCATGCTGAGCGCCGAGCGCGCGGCCGCGCGCCGGCCGGCGCCGGCCGCCAGGCTGCCCGCCGTGCTGGCCTTCGAGGCGCCGGGCTCGCTGCGCAACCTCGAGTGGTTCGCGCAGGCCGAGTGCACGCTCGGCGACCACGAGGTCGAGATCGAGCCGGTCGCCACCGGCCTCAATTTCCGCGACGTGATGTACGCCATGGGCCTGCTCTCCGACGAGGCGGTCGAGAACGGCTTCGCCGGCGCGACCATCGGCATGGAACTGGCCGGGCGCGTGCTGCGCGTCGGCCGCGAGGTGAGCGGCTTCGCCCCCGGCGACGCGGTGCTCGGCTTCGCGCCGGCCTGCTTCGCTACGCGCGTGGTGACGCGCGCCGACGCGATCGCCGCGAAACCGGCGCGTCTCAGCTTCGAGGAAGCCGCCACGATTCCCACCACCTTCTTCACCGCCTGGTATGCGCTGGTCGAGCTGGCACGCCTGCGTCGCGGCGAGCGGGTGCTGATCCACAGCGGGGCCGGCGGTGTCGGCATCGCGGCGATCCAGATCGCGCGCCACTTCGGCGCCGAGGTGTTCGCCACTGCGGGCAGCGACGAGAAGCGGGAATTCGTGCGCCTGCTCGGTGCCGACCACGTGCTCGATTCGCGCGGCCTGGCCTTTGCCGACGAGATCCGCGCCCTCACGCGCGGACAGGGCGTCGACATCGTGCTCAATTCGCTGGCCGGCGAAGCGATGGTGCGCAGCATCGACACGCTGCGCCCGTTCGGCCGTTTCCTCGAACTCGGCAAGCGCGATTTCTACGAGAACAGCCATATCGGGCTGCGTCCGTTCCGCAACAATATTAGCTACTTCGGCATCGACGCCGACCAGCTGATGGGCGTGCTGCCCGGGCTGACCGCGCGCCTGTTCGGCGAGGTCATGCAGCTGTTCGCCGACGGCACGCTGCATCCGCTGCCGTATCGCGCGTTCCCGGCCGAGCGGGCCGAGGATGCGTTCCGCTACATGCAGCAGGCACGCCAGATCGGCAAGGTGCTGGTTACCTATAAGGGCTATCCATTTAGCTCCACCTGAGCGATCATCACAGGGTGAACGAGTTTCAATCATCCCCTCTTGGGGGCA
>JAYFRU010000107.1:0-9080 GCA_040946965.1 Burkholderia sp.
TTCGGCTAACTCTTCCCCTTGCCGGGCGAGCAGAGGACTTTCACCTCCGAGTGAGTGCGCCCTGCCGGGCGCACCCATGAAAAAACCCGCATCCGGAGATGCGGGTTTTTGTTTCCCGCAGGCCTCGAAGGCTGGCCCGGGATCAGCGCTTGAGCTTGGCGAAGGCCGCCGCCATCGCGCCAGCCGGTTCCGGCTCGCGCGAGCGCTGCGGCCGGCCGCCCATGCCGCCGCGCGGTGCGCCGCGATCGTTGCCGGCGCCGCCGCGGCTGCCGCTGGTGGCGACGCCGGGTTCGTCGTCCATGCGCATCGTCAAGGCGATGCGCTGCCGCTTCACGTCGACGTCGAGCACCTTGACCTTGACCACCTGGCCCGCCTTCACCACCTCGTGCGGATCCTTGATGAACTTGGTCGACATTGCCGAGACGTGGACCAGGCCGTCCTGATGGACGCCGATGTCGACGAAGGCACCGAACGCGGCCACATTGGTCACGACGCCCTCGAGCACCATGCCCGGCAGCAGGTCGGACACCTTCTCGACGCCGTCGCGGAAGGTCGCGGTCTTGCACTCGGGGCGGGGGTCGCGGCCCGGCTTCTCGAGCTCGGACAAGATGTCGCGCACCGTCGGCAGGCCGAAACGATCGTCGACGAACTCGGTGGGCGCGAGGCCGGCCAGCGCGTCGCGGTTGCCCAGCACGTCGTCGATACGCTTGCTGATCTTCGCGAGCATCCGCTCGACCACCGGATAGGCTTCCGGGTGGACCGAGGAGCGATCGAGCGGGTTCTCGCCGCCGTTGATGCGCAGGAAGCCGGCGGCCTGTTCGAAGGTCTTGTCGCCCAGGCGCGGCACGCGGCGCAGATGCTCGCGCGACGGGAACGGGCCGTTGGCGTTGCGGAAATCGACGATATTGCGCGCCAGCGTGGCATTGAGCCCCGACACGCGCGCCAGCAGGGCAGCCGAGGCGGTGTTCGCATCGACCCCCACGGCGTTCACGCAATCCTCGACCACCGCGTCCAGCGAGCGCGCCAGCTCGCGTTGGTTGACGTCGTGCTGGTACTGGCCGACGCCGATCGCCTTCGGTTCGATCTTGACCAGCTCGGCGAGCGGGTCCTGTAGGCGGCGTGCGATCGAGACGGCGCCGCGCAGCGTCACGTCGAGTTCCGGGAATTCCCTGGCTGCGGTTTCAGAGGCCGAATAGACCGATGCGCCGGCCTCGGACACCACGATCTTCTGTAGCTTCAACTCGGGGTGGCGCGAGATCAGCTCGCTGGCGAGCTTGTCGGTCTCGCGCGAGGCGGTGCCGTTGCCGATGCTGATCAGCTCGGCCTGCGTCTGCGCGGCCAGGCGCGCCAGCCTAGCCAGCGAGCCGTCCCAGTCGCGGCGCGGCTCGTGCGGGTAGATCGTATCGGTGGCGAGTAGCTTGCCGGTGCGATCGACCACCGCCACCTTGACGCCGGTGCGCAGGCCCGGATCCAGGCCGATTACGGCCTTCGGGCCGGCCGGCGCGGCCAGCAGCAGGTCCTTGAGGTTGCGCGCGAACACGCGGATCGCCTCGCTCTCGGCATCCTCACGCAGCTTCGTCAGCAGCTCGGTTTCCAGATGCGGCTGGACCTTGACGCGCCAGCACCAGCGGCACACATCGGACAGCCATTTGTCGGCCGGGCGGCTCTGGTTGGCGATGCCGAAATGGCGCGCGATCATCGCCTCGCCCGGATGCGGCACCTGGACGTCGAGCTCCTCGTCCAGGCCCAGCTTGACCGTCAGCACGCCGGCGTTGCGGCCGCGGAACAGGGCCAGCGCGCGGTGCGAGGGCACCGTCTTGAGCGTTTCCGAATACGCGTAGTAATCGCGGAATTTCTCGCCTTCCTCGTTCTCCTTGCCTTCGACCACGGCCGAGGAGACCACACCCTGGCTGTGCAGGTAGTCGCGCAGCTTGCCGAGCAACTCGGCCGTTTCGCCGAACTGCTCGGACAGGATGTCGCGCGCGCCGTCGAGCGCGGCCTTCACGTCGGCCACGCCCTTGTCGGCATCGACATAGGCGGTGGCCTCGGCCTGCGGATCGCGCAGCGGGTTGGCGAGCAGGGCCTGGGCGAGCGGCTCGAGGCCGGCCTCGCGGGCGATCTGCGCGCGCGTGTGGCGCTTGGGCTTGTAGGGAAGGTAGAGATCCTCCAGCACCTGCTTGCTGTCGGCGACTTCGATGGCGCCGCGCAGCTCGTCGGTCAGCTTGCCCTGTTCCTCGATGCTGGCGAGGATGGTGGCGCGGCGATCCTCGAGTTCGCGCAGGTACAGCAGGCGCTCCTCGAGCTGTCGCAGTTGCGTGTCGTCCAGATTGCCCGTCACTTCCTTGCGGTAGCGGGCGATGAACGGAACGGTGGAGCCTTCGTCGAGAAGTTGCACGGCTGCCGCGACCTGCCGCGGCTGGACCGCGAGTTCGGTGGCGATGCGTTGAACGATCTTGAGTGCTACGGTTTCCGTCATGGGTAGTGAGTGCGTCTACGGCCTGCTGGAACGCCCGTGGCCGGCGAACTGGGCCGGGCGGGTGAATGGAGCGGGGCATTTTGCCATAAATGCATCGGGGCACCGCCGCGAGGGCGGCGGGGAGGTGTTAGAATTTGCCCTATGTCCCGCAGCTTTCCTACGACGTTGCCAATCTCCCGTTTACTCGTTGCCGCGCTGGCCCTCGCGCTCGGCGCCGCTTCGTCCGTGGCTGCCGCGCAGGCGGCCGCGTCCGATGCGACCGTCACGAGCGACATTGTCGCCGCAGCACAGGATTGCGATTTCGATGCCCGCCAAAAAGTGCTCAATCAGCGCACGGCGGAAAACAAGTATCGTTATGGCGTGGCCCAGCATGACTGCTACAGCAAGTTCTTCGTCAACAATTGTCTGACCAAAGCGCGTGACACGATGCGTGACGAGCGTTCGAGCATCAGCCAGCAGCAGCTCGCCCTCAACGACGAGCAGCGCGCGGTGCGCGCCAAGCGCCGTGACGACGAGCTCGCGCGGAAGGTCGCGCAGCAGCAGGCCGAAGCGCCGCAGCGCGCGGGGAGGCAGCAGGCGTACGATCAGAAGCAGGCCGATTTCCAGAAGAAGCTCGCCGATGCTCACGCACAGGCTGCGCAAAAGGCGCAGGAACGTGCACAGAACGCCGAGCGTTACGAGGACAAGCAGCGCGAGGCCGTGCAGCACAAGGCGGATGTCGAGGAGCGGCAGCGCCAGGCGGCCGAGAAAGTCAAGGAAAAACGGCAACAGCAGTAGGGCGTGCCGCGCACGTCGTCACGCCAGACGCGAGGGGTGGGTATTTCGTTCGAACAGCCAACCCAGCAAATCGCGAGCGGCATCGGAAGGCCGGTGCGTCGCGCTGGTTCTTTTGAGGAGGCGAGCATGCAAACCCGTCAAGCAGGGCTGAAGCAGGAATTGCGCAACCGGCTGGTATCGCTGCAGGAGCAGCACAATCAGCTGGCCCGCGAGATCGAGCTCAAGGAAAACCGCTCTGACATCGACGATCTGGCACTGCACCGGCTGAAGAAGGAAAAGCTGCTGGCCAAGGACAAAATCATCATGCTGCAATCGCAGCTCGAACCGGTTCAGCGCGCCTGAGGGCGGCCTGGCAAGCGCCGGGGCTGCGTCAGGCACCGGAAATGAGGAACCGCTTGCCTTGAATTCACCGCTAGAAGCACCCGCTGACGCGCGGCGCGACGAATCGTCCGCCGCGTCCTCGCGCACGGGCGCCCCCAATCCCCTTGCCACACCGAGCCGCAAGCGCGTCAATGAACTCGACGCGATCTTCGGCGAGGGCGGCCTGCTCGCGCGCGTGCTCGACGGCTATCGGCTGCGGGCTTCGCAGATCGACATGGCCCGCGCGGTGGCCGCCGCGATGGAGGCGTCGGCGCGCAAGCTGCCCGAGCCCGAGATCTTCGACGCGCGCAAGCGCCCGGCCCGCAAGCTGCAGGCGGGCGAGACCGCGCCGCCCGGCGACGATGCGCGCGGCGACAGCGCCGCCGCCGAGGAAGACGGCGCCGACAACACCCTGATCGTCGAGGCCGGCACCGGCACCGGCAAGACCTACGCCTACCTCGTGCCGGCCATGCTGTGGGGCGGCAAGGTGATCGTCTCGACTGGCACCAAGCATCTGCAGGACCAGCTGTTCCAGCGCGATATCCCGACCGTGCGCGACGCGCTTGCCGTGCCCGTCACGATCGCGATGCTCAAGGGGCGTTCCAACTATCTCTGTTATTACTACCTGCAGCGCACGGCCGACAACGGCCGCCTGCCGACCCGGCAAGATACCGCCTACCTGCAGGAGATCGTCCGTTTCGCCAAGCTCACGCGCAGCGGCGACAAGGCCGAGCTGGCCAGCGTGCCCGAGACGGCGCCGGTCTGGTCGATGGTCACCTCGACGCGCGACAACTGTCTCGGCCAGGACTGCCCGCACTACAAGGAATGCTTCGTGATGCAGGCGCGCCGCGAGGCGCAGCAGGCCGACGTGGTGGTGGTGAACCACCATCTGTTCTTTGCCGACATCATGCTGCGCGATACCGGCATGGCCGAACTGCTGCCGAGCGCGAACACCGTCATCTTCGACGAAGCGCACCAGTTGCCGGAGACGGCCACGCTGTTCTTCGGCGAGACGCTGTCGACCACGCAGATACTCGAGCTCGCGCGCGACACCGTGGTGGAGGGGCTGGCGCACGCGCGCGACGCGGTGGAGTGGGTCAAGCTCGGCGCCGCGCTTGAACGTGCCACGCGCGACGTGCGGCTCGCGTTCGCCGACGGCGGCATCGTGCGCGTCTCGCTGGCGCAGCTCGGCGAGGATCATCCGCTGTTCGCCGCGCTCGACGATGTCGATACCGCGCTCGACGCCCTCGCCTCGGCGCTGGCAGGGCAGGCCGAGCGCGCCGAATCGCTGGGCGCCTGCCTGCGCCGCGCACGCGAGCTGCAGGGCATCCTGGCCGGCTGGGTCGCGCCCGATACGGCGGCGGCCGGCGGCGCCGCGAAAACCGTCAAGGCAGTGACGGCCGGCGCCGAGGCGAAGCGCGACGATCCCGACGAGAAGGTGCGCTGGGTCGAGGTGTTCTCGCAGACAGTGCAATTGCATGAAACACCGCTGTCGGTCGCGCCGATCTTCGCCAAGCAGCGCGCCGGCGTGCCGCGCGCCTGGATCTTCACCTCGGCGACGCTGTCGGTGCGCGGCGACTTCACGCACTATGCCGCGCAGATGGGGCTCAGCTCGCGTCGCTCGATGACGCTGCCCAGTCCCTTCGACTATCCGGCACAGGGCCTGCTCTATGTGCCGCGCGATCTGCCGCAGCCATCCTCGCCGATGTTCACCGATGCGGTGTTCGAGGCGGCGCTGCCGGCCATCGAGGCTTCGGGCGGCGGCGTGTTCATGCTCTGCACCACGCTGCGCGCGGTCGACCGGATCGCTGCCAAGCTGCGCGAGACCATCGAGGCGCGCGGCTGGAACCTGCCCCTGCTGGTACAGGGCGATGCGAGTCGCACCGAATTGCTGGACCGCTTCCGTGCCTACGGCAATGCGATCCTGGTCGGCAGCCAGAGCTTCTGGGAAGGGGTGGACGTGCGCGGTGACGCGCTGTCGCTGGTGGTGATCGACAAGCTGCCGTTCGCGCCGCCCGACGATCCGGTGCTGGCCGCGCGGCTCGATGCGCTGACCAAGAAGGGCTTGAGCCCGTTCGCCGTGCATCAGCTGCCGCAGGCAGTGATCACGCTGAAGCAGGGGGCGGGGCGCCTGATCCGCGCCGAGACCGATCGCGGCGTGCTGATGATCTGCGACACGCGGTTGGTCGACAAGCCCTACGGCCGACGTATCTGGCAGAGCCTGCCGCCCTTCAAGCGCACGCGCGAGATCGACGTGGTACGCGAGTTCTTCGAGGAAGGCGGGCGCGGTATCCGCGCCTGAACGCGCCTCCTCGACAGGAGGTCCCTCGGTCGTCAAATAAAAAACCCGGCTGCATGGCCGGGTTTTTTGTCGGGTTCCCGCTGCGAAGCGGCTTCGCGGGCTGGCTCAGAACTGCCACCAGGCCTTCTTCTTGATGCCGGCACGGGCATGTCCCGTGACATACGGGCTGTCCGGGAAAGTGCTGGCCAGCACGCGCTTGGTGTCGTCGGCCAGTTGCGGCTGGTTCAGCCGGCCGTAGGACAGCACCATGGTGTGCAGCGCGTCCTCGATGGCCGGCGCGTTCTTGTACTGCGTGATCGCCAGCTGGGCGCGGTTGATCGCGGCCACGTAGGCGCTGCGGCGGTAGTAGTAGTCAGCCCCATGCACCTCGTGCGAGGCCAGCGCGTTGACGATGTAGCGCATCCGCGCGGCGGCGTCGGGCGCGTACTTGCTCTTCGGGTAGCGGCCGACGACGATCTTGAACGCGTCATACGATTCGCGCAGCGCCTGCGGATCGCGCTCGCTCATGTCCTGACCCGAGAAGCGGCCGAACAGGCCGAGATCGTCGTTGAAGTGGATCATCCCCTTCAGGTAGTAGGCATAAGCGATGTCCGGGTGATCCGGGTGCAGCTGGATGAAGCGGTCGACGGCCTGGTCGGCGGCCGTTGCTTCGTTATCCTTCCAGTTGCAGTAGGCCACGTTGATCTGGGCCTGCTGGGCGAAATGGCCGAACGGATCGCGGCCTTGCAGCGCTTCGAAATATTTCGCGCACTTGCCCCAATCGCTTCCGTTCAGGGCATCCTGAGCCTCTGAGTATAATTTGCTGTTCGACCAGGTCGCCGTTTCGTCGGTCTTCTGCGGCAAGCCGTGGCAGCCGGCGATCAGCGCGGCGGCCGCAGCCAATGCAGCCCACGCGGCCACAGGTTTTGCCACGCGTTTGGTCGAATTCATCATGGTGAATGTGGCTCGCATGTCCTAGCTTTCAGTCTCGGTGACCCAGTCTAAATGACCCGTTCAAGTTCGTTCCGTGCCCGGCCGGGCACGGCAAATGGCGATGATTATAGCCCAAGCTCCACCCGGTCCGACGCATCGGCGGCCGATTCGCTCGACGATGATCTGTCCGGCGAGGGGCTTGCCGCGCCGGCCTCCGCCGCGTCGGCCGATGAAGCCCCGCGCGTGGTGGTGGTGCCTGACTCGCTCGCCGGCGAGCGCCTCGACAAGGCGCTCGCCCAACTATTCCCCGAATTCTCGCGCAGCCGCCTGCAGGGTTGGATCGACGAGCAGCGCGTGCGCGTCGACGGCGCGCCGGCCAAGGTGCGCCAGCCGGTGCCGCTGGGCGCGGCCATCGAGCTGGTGCCCGACCTGCTTCCCGAGCAGCTCGCGTTCGCGCCCGAGCCGGCGCCGCTGTCGATCCTCTACGAGGACGAGGCCCTGGTGGTGATCGACAAGCCCGCCGGCTTGGTGGTGCATCCCGCTGCCGGCAACTGGAGCGGCACCCTGCTCAACGGCCTGCTGCATCGCTACGGCGAGGCCGCGGCCGGCCTGCCGCGCGCCGGCATCGTCCATCGTCTCGACAAGGAGACCTCCGGGCTGATGGTGGTGGCGCGCGCGCTGGCGGCGCAGACCGACCTGGTCCGGCAGCTGCAGGAGCGCACCGTCAAGCGCCGTTATTTCGCTCTGGTGTGGGGGCGCATGGCCGAGAGCGGCACCATTGATGCGCCAATTGGCCGCGATCCGCGCGAGCGCACACGCATGGCCGTTGTCACGGGGGCCTCGGGCAAGCCGGCCCGCACGCACTTCCGCTGCGTCGAGACCGTGCTCTGGCAGAACCAGCCGGTGTCGGCGATCCACTGCGATCTCGAGACCGGGCGCACGCACCAGATTCGCGTGCACTGCGCGCATACCGGCCATCCGCTGCTCGGCGACCCCGTCTATGGCCGCGCGCGCGGCAAGCGTTCGGTCGCGGCGCTGCCTGGCGGTTTCGCGCGCCAGGCCCTGCATGCCTGGCGGCTCGGCCTGGTGCACCCGCTCACGGGGCGCTCGATGCAATGGCGCTGCGCCGTGCCCGAGGATATCGCCGAGCTGGCCGCCGCGCTCGGTTTCGGCGCCGAGAAGGCGGATTTCGACGACGAGGACGATTACGACGACGATGATTACGATGGCGAAATCATCTACGTGCGCGACGATCCGGAAGAGGACTGAATGACGAGCATCACGCTGCCCGAGCTGAGCCTTGACGATTGCCTGCAACCCGATTGGCAGGTCGCGCCGCGCGTGCGTGCACTGGTTTCGACGCGCAACGGCGGCGTCAGCGCTGCGCCCTATGGCCGCTGGTCGGCCGGGCAGGGCGATGCGCCCGGCGGCATGAACCTCGGTCGCCACACCGGCGACGATCCGGCCGCCGTCGAGGCGAACCGCGCGCGTCTGCTGGCGCTGGCCGGTCTGCTGCGCGCGGCCTGGCTCGAGCAGGCGCATGGCGCCGAGGTCGTGCGCGCCGACGCGGTGCTGGCCGCCGGCTCGGCCTCGGCGGATGCGCCCGTGCGTGCCGATGCCAGCGTGACCGACGTGCCCGGCGCCGTTTGCGTGGTGATGGTGGCCGACTGCCTGCCGGTGCTGTTCTGCGATGCGGCCGGTCGCGCGGTCGGCGCCGCGCATGCGGGCTGGCGGGGCCTGGTGGCAGGCATCCTCGAGCGCACCGCGTCGCAGGTGGCGGCACTGGCCGGCGTCGAGGCGAGCGGCCTGCATGCCTGGCTGGGCCCGGCGATCGGCCCGTGCGCCTTCGAGGTCGGCGCCGACGTGCAGGCGGCCTTCGCCGACGCGGCGACGCCGGACGAGCGCGAGGCGACCACCCAGGCTTTCGTCGCGATCGACGGCGCGGCGGGCAAGCACCATGCGGATCTTTACGCGCTGGCGCGCCTGCGTCTGGCGCGGCTCGGCATCACGCGGGCGACGGGCGGTGCGGCCTGCACGGTGACCGAGCGCCAGCGCTACTACTCCTACCGACGCGATCGGGTCACGGGCCGCATGGCCGCGATGATCTGGATCAACGACTAAGCAGGCCGATAAATTTCTTCGGGTCCTATTCCCCGCCGCTTGCGGCGTAGACTTTGGGGATGAGCGAATACATCCACAAGAGTCACAACGTGACGGTGTTGCTGTACCACCTGGTGTTTCCTGCCAAGTACC
>JAYFRU010000108.1:0-9077 GCA_040946965.1 Burkholderia sp.
ACCATCGATGTCGAGTTGGCCGATCTACTGGCCGGCTACGGCGTCAAATTTCAAACTAGTTTTGCGTGAACACTTAATATTTTATTCAGGCGCGGTGTATATCGCGCGCCCGCGCAGGGGCGGGCGCGCGTCGGGAGTTTCACGGCGCGGGCGCGTATTCGATCGACAACTGGGTAGCCTGCGCGACGGCGTCGCCATGCAGCTCGCGCGCGATGGTCAGCGCGAAATCGATCCCGGCTGTGATGCCGCCGCCGGTCACGAGGCTGCCGTCGCGAACCACGCGTTCGCGTACCGGGGTGGTGCCGAAGGCTTCGAGCAAGGGCAGGAAGGCCCAGTGCGTGGTGGCACGCCGGCCCCGCAGCAGCCCCGTCGCGCCTAGCACCAGTGAGCCGGTGCAGACCGAACTCACATAGCGCGCGGTGCCGGCCGCCCGGCGCAGGAAGGCCAGGGTCGGATCGTCGAGCAGCAGCTCGCCGATGCCGCCGCCGGGCACGCACAGCACGTCGACCGGCGGGCAGTCCTCGAAGCGCGTATCGGGGCTCAGCGTCAGGCCATGCGCGGCCTGCACCGGCGCGCCGTCCCGGGAGACCAGGTGGACCGTCGTGTCGGGCAGGGCCGCGAACACGTCGTAGGGACCGACCAGGTCGAGCGCCTGGACGCCGGGAAACATCAGCAATGCGATTCGATGGGACATGGCGAACTCTGCGGTAGCAAGGAAGGAGGAAGATTTCGTGCCATCGTAATCAGCGCATTTGGAAGGGACAATGAGGCGATCTGACAGGATCGGCAAATTTCCTGCCATCATGCGAAACCGTTCGCCGATCCCGCTCATGGAGCCCGTATGTGCGCCGCCCTCGCCACCGTCCCCCGTTCCGCCCGGGCGCCCAGGCGTGCCTGGTTCGTGCTGCCGCCGCGCGTGCACATGCTCGATCTCGGCGGCCCGCTGCAGTTGATCGCCTCGCTGGCGCCGCTGCGCATCGCAGCGGTCGAAACCTGCTGCATCGGCGCGGGCGCGACGCTGGACAGCCATCAAGGCCTGCGGCTCGCGAACCTCGCGCCGCTGTCCGAGCGCGTGGCGGCCGGCGACTGGGTGATCGTGATTGGTTCGAAGCACGACTTCCGCGCGCCGCCGTCCACCGAGTACGCGCAACTGGTGAGCCGGCTGCGACGCGTGGTGGCACCGCAGCGCAAGTACATCGTGCTCGCCGGCGTCTGCACCGGTGCCTTCCTGCTCGGCGCGGCCGGGCTGCTGGACGGGCCATGCCTGCACCACCCATCACGCGCATCTGGCGCGCTTGCGGCAGCGCCATCCCGAGGCGCGCGTGCTGGCGAACCGGCTGCTGGTCGACGAGGGGGCGTTGCTGACATCGGCGGGCGTGGCGGCCGGCATCGATCTCGCGCTGCACCTGATCACAAGGCAGTTCGGCGCGGCCGCCGCGATCGAGGTGGCGCGCGAGAACGTGGTGCCGCTCCGGCGCATGAGCGGCGATGCCGCGCTCGACGCGCAGTTGCGCTATCGCGACCACGATCACGAACTGATTCACGCGGTGCAGGATTTCCTGGTGGCCGAGCCGGCCTGCGCGCTGTCCTATACCGAGCTGGCCGGGCGCTTCGCGCTCAGTTACCGGCATCTGGCGCGACGCTCTCGCGATGCCTGCGGCATCACGCTGAAGGCCTATCACCAGCAATTGCGGATCGCGTGTGCGCGGCAGCTGCTACGCGACAGCGACGCGCCGGTTGAACGGATCGCCGAGCAGTGCGGCTTCGCGAGCGTGCAGGCGTTCCGCTCGGCTTGGCGGCAGCTCGAGACGCTGTCGCCGAGCGCGTGGCGCGCGGCCTGAGGCAGGTACGAGGTGCCCAACGAACGCCCGACCCGTGCCGGCCCGCGCTTCGGTCGGGCCTCACGCGGCCCGTGCTGCGCTCATCCCCGCACAGCGGCCTGCCGGGCGAGCACGAGCACGCGGCTCAGTGGCTGCGCAGCAGGCGCTGCAGATAGTGCTCGCAGCGCGAGCGCAGCGCCTCCATCTGCGGCGAGTGCTCGTCGGCGAGCAGGCCGTCGACCAGGCCCGGGCGGTCGCCCGAGGTCGCGACCTTGTAGATCTCGCCGGACAGGCTGCGCGCGGCCATCGCGATTCGGATCCGATCGAGCCAGTCGCATTCGACGCGATGGCCGGCCAGCCAGCCATGCGTGGCGGTGACGACGCGATCGGGCGGCATCCAGCGCCCGGTCTGAATGCGCGCGACCAACTGGCTCGTCACCAGGTAACGAAGCAGGTCGACTTGAGTCACAGAGCGTTCCTCCATGCGTGAGCGGTGGCGCGATGCCCCGGGGTGCCCGATACGCCGCGCCGGAGCCGCGCCGGCGCGAATGGCCGGGGATGCGGCGGCGTTGTCCCGGGTTTACCGTCGAATCAGCAAGCCATGGTCGAATCAGCAAGCCATGTGCCACGCGGGCAAGCCCGGGCGGCACGCGGCTTGCTGCACTTCAAGGTCCACCCAACACCGGAGGTCCTATGCAATACGATCCGACACGACCTGTGTGGTGTGGCGCGCGCTCGCGATGGGCGCGCTGTGCGCGGCGCTGCTTGCCGCCGCCGGCTGTTCCAAGCAGAGCGATAGCGGCGGCGCGGGCACCACGCCCTCGGCATCGAGTTCGGCGAGCGACAGCGGCGCGCAACCAGGCGCCGCCACCGGCGTGACGCCGGCGCCGATGTCGCCGAGCGCCTCGGGCGCCAGCGATTCCTCCGGGGCTGCGGGCGCGTCCGGCGCCTCGGGCGGCTGAGTACCCACCCCGCCGCTGGCCGATCGCAAGGCCGGCGGTTCAAGCAGGAGGCCGAATGAACAGCACCCTGAACCCCGATAACGAGCCGCTCGACCCGAACTGCGGCGATGGCGGCCGCCCCGAGGGCGACACGCTCGGCCCGAGCGATTCGTCCGACAGCGGCAGCGCCGCGCGCGGCGCGAAGCGTCGCCCGTTCGACATCGACAGCGAACTCGACGCGCATGCGCTCGAACGCGGCGAGGCGGCCGGCGCGGCCGGCGCCGACCGGGCCGGCACCGGCGAGCGCGCTTCGGCCGACGGCGACGCGGGCCTGGTCGACAACGCGGACATCGAGCCCGATCGGACCGATCGGCTGGTCGACGAGGGGGATGGCGTGGACGATCCGGAGCCCGCCGAGAACCCGCCCGACGGGCAAGCCGAAGCGCGCCGCCGCTGATCCGGGAAATCTTTCAATCCGATTGAAGTAAACGACGAATCTGGCCGCGCCGACCTCCAGTCGACCTCCGGCCGGCATTCCTACCGATCGAGGAGGAAGCGATGCAAGGACGCCATCCGAATCGCTCGCGACAAGCACGCGAGCCTGCGAACTGGCAGGAGCGCAACGAACGCGCGTACTGGGGCAGCGACGCACAGGACCTGCCGCACTACGACGACCTGCTGCTGCCCGACGACGAACGCGATATCGACTTTCACGACGCCCGCGGCCAGTTGCCCGGCGACCGGTTCGACGCGCGACGCTGGCGCGCCGGGCAGCACGAACCGCCCGGCCGCGATCCCGAGATCCCCCCGTCGCACGAGCGCCGCAGTCCCGACGATGCGTACCGGTGGTATCCCGCCGGCGGTGACGCGCGAGCCTGGGCGTCGCGGCGAGCCCTCGCGAGTGCACGGCGAATCCCGGCGCCCGGGGGGCGATTCCCGCCAGGCCGGTGGCGGGGCGGGTTACGCGGGGCCTGGCGGGCCCCGCGATCCGCATCATGAATCGGGCAGCGGCCATGGCGCGCCGTCCCATGCACGCTATGATCCGCGCTTCGCGCCAGCCGCGCGCGGCGGCGAGGGTGCCGCGCCGCGGATCCGCAGGACGAAGGGCTATACGCGCTCCGACAAGCGGATTCGCGAGGATGTCTGCGAGCGGCTGGCCTACGCGTTCGATCTCGACGTCAGCGAGCTCAGCGTGGCGGTGCGGGAGGCTTGTGTGCGGCTCGAGGGCAGCGTGCCCGAGCGCTGGATGAAGCACGAGATCGAGGATCTGGCCGCCAGTTGCGTCTGGGTGCGCGATGTCGACAACCAGGTGCGGATACCGCGCGAGGCCTCGCGCGACGGACTGCCCAGGCCGCTGCCGCGAGCCGATGCGGTCTCGCATCCGGACGCGCAGCCGGTCTCGCCCGATCCGGCAGCGCATCCGTCCGGCGCGATCGGTCCGGCGGGGCCTGCCGGACCGGGCGGGACGATGGGCCCCGGTCCCGACGATCACAGCCACTGAGCCGGCTTCATCGGGGCGTCTTCATGGTGGCGCCGCCGAGGCGCCCGAACGGCGCATGCGGTTCGAGCGCGGTGCGGCAGCGTCAGCCGTTGCGCTCAGCGCCGGGCGCTGTCGTTGAGTTCGTTCTGCAGGCCGTGTTCGCGCATCAGCGCGAGCCGGTTGTAGAGCGTCTTGAGGCTGATGCCGAGCGCCTTCGCGGTACGCGGCTTGTCGCCCTCGAAGTGGCGCAGCGAGGCGACGATGAAGCGCTGCTGCGCGTGGGCCAGCGTCGCGCCCAGCGGCAGCGACATCACGTTGTCGCGCACGTCGGCGCGCGGCGGCAGCTGGCGCGGCAGGTCGAGATCGATCTCGTGGTCGGCGAGGATGAAGGCGCGCTCGATGGTGTTGCGCAACTCGCGTACGTTGCCGAGCCAGGGATGGGCGCGCAACGTCTTCAGCGCCTGCGCCGAGAGCTGCTTGTCGCTGCCGTGCTGCGCATTGAGCATGGCCACCAGCTCGCGCGCGATCTCCTCGACGTCGCCGTCGCGGTGGCGCAGCGCCGGCACATGCAGCGCGAACGCGGCGAGCCGGTAGAACAGGTCCTCGCGCAGCCGCCCGTCGCGGATCGCATCGACCGGATTGTGATGGGTCGCGGCGACGATCCGCACGTCGAGCGCGAGGGTCTCGGTGCCGCCGACCCGCATGATGGTGTTCGACTCGAGCGCGCGCAGCAGCTTGACCTGCATCTCGCGCGGCATCTCGGCAATCTCGTCGAGGAAGATGGTGCCGCCGCGCGCGGCCTCGAAAAAGCCGGTGTGCTGGGCGGCCGCGCCGGTGAAGCTGCCCTTCTCGTGGCCGAACAGCTGGGATTCGGCGATGTCGGCCGGGATCGCGCCGCAATTGACGGCCACGAACGGACCGCCCGCGCGCGGGCTGGCATCGTGCACGAGTCGCGCGGTGATGTCCTTGCCGACACCGCTCTCGCCGACGATCAGCACGCTGGCGCGGGTCGCGGCCACTTTCTCGATCTTCGACAGCAGCGCCTGGATACACGGCGACGAACCGACCAGCCGCCGGCCGTCGCTGGATGTTTTTGACATGAATAATGGATCTCGGGTGGAACAGCGTGCCTTCGTACTCGCTACACGGTCACCGCGCAGCGTGTAATTTTTATAAGCGCAAGCGTAGCGAATCCGGCGCCACTACATGTATTGAAAATTCCAATTTGCCTACCGGGATCGGATAGAAAAAACCGATAATGCCGGGCTGCGCATGCGACTCCTCTATACTCTCCGCATGCTTGGCCGGAGCAGCAACGCGTAACGTCGATCCGGCCGCCGCGATTCGGGGAATCCTTACCGAGCGCGAGCCTCGTCGGTCAGCATTGCCGATCCTTATCCGCGATCCACGCACCGCTGCCGCGTGCGATCGCCTCACGGTCTCGACTGCGGCCACGCCGCGATCGGCCGATCCGCACCTTGCCATGCAGGTGGCCTCGCCTGCGGGCACGTACCTTGTGATGGAGCGTCAATGCCCTACATTCTGGTCGTCGAAGATGACGCCGACACCCGTGACATGCTGGCCGCGCTCGCGCACACGCAGCAACTGAGCTGCGATACCGCCGCGACCCTGGCCGAGGCGCGCACGCTGATTGCCGCGCACACGCCGGATCTGGTGCTCTGCGACCTGGTGCTGCCCGACGGCAACGGCATGGACCTGTTCGACGAATTGCCCAAGGGGGTGCACTGCGAGATGGTGCTGACCACCGGCCACGCCAGCCTGGAAACCGCGATCGACGCGCTGCGGCGCGGCGCGACCGACTATCTGGTCAAGCCGCTCAACATGCAGCGCCTGAACAGCATCTTCGCGCGCGTGCCGCGCACCAGCGTGCTGCACGAGGAAATCGCCTCGCTGCGCAGCGAGCTCAAGCGCCTGGGCCGCTTCGGCCGCATGCTGGGCAGCTCGCCGCCGATGCAGACCATGTACGACGCGATCAGCCGCGTGGCCAGCACCGAGGCATCGGTGCTGCTGATGGGCGAGTCGGGCACCGGCAAGGAACTGGCCGCGCAGACCATCCACGACCTGAGCCTGCGCCGCAAGGGCCCGTTCCTCGCCATCAACTGCGGGGCGATCGCCGCGAACCTGGTGGAGAGCGAGATGTTCGGCCACGACCGCGGCAGCTTCACGGGCGCGGATCGCCAGCACAAGGGCTTCTTCGAGCGCGCCGATGGCGGCACCCTGTTTCTCGACGAAATCACCGAGATGCCGGTCGAATCGCAGGTCAAGCTGCTGCGCGTGCTCGAGACCGGGCGCCTGACGCGGCTCGGCTCGGCGCGCGAGATCGACGTGGACGTGCGCATCGTGGCGGCCACCAACCTCGATCCCGAGGCGGCCATGGCCGACGGCAAGCTGCGCCCCGATCTATATCACCGCATCAACGTGTTCCCCATCACGCTGCCGCCGCTGCGCGAGCGCGGCGACGACATCCCGATGCTGGCCGCCGCCGTCCTCGCCCGGCTCAACGAGGATGGCGGGCGCAACATGCGTTTCGCGCCGGCCGCGCTGGCGGCGCTGGCCGGCTACGAATGGCCGGGCAACGTGCGCGAGCTGCGCAACTTCGTGCAGCGTGCCAGCATCTTCAACGACGGCGAGCTGATCGACACGCTGCCGCCGCCGATCATGGCCGAGGTGTCGGGCGAGGCGGCGGCCGACGACACGGTGTCGGTGCCGTTCGGCACACCGCTGGAGGAGGTCGACCGGCGCGTGATCCTCGGCACGCTAGCGCAATGCGGCGGAGTCAAGACGCATGCGGCCGAGGTGCTCGACATCAGCCTCAAGACGATCTACAACCGCCTCGCGCAGATCGAGGGCGGCGAGCGGATCGAGAAGGGCGAAAAAGGTGAAAAGGGCGAGAAGGCAGCCGACAAGACGGCCGACCGGCTCGCGGAGAAGACGGACAAGACGGCATCGTGAGGCACGGCGCCAGCCTCGCGCCGGCGCTCGACGGTGCCATGCCCTGGGAGGGGGCGGACCGCTGCGGCGGCCGGCGTGCAGCGCCCGGCCGGCAGGCAAGCGATCAGGGCGGGAGTCGATCGGATGACCCAACTCGAATCAGGCTGGATGCGCAACGGCGCGAACATGCCGCTCTTGCTCTACTACCCGTTCATCGCGGGGGTGGCCTGGACCGCGTCGTTCGACGCGGGGCTGGTCGCCACCCTGGCCAGCGCGCTGCTGATCTGGCTGCGGTTCCTCGGCGACCCGCTCGCCTATCCGCTCTCGCCGGCCATGCAGGCGATGCAGGTTGGCCTGTTCCTGCTGGTGGCGGGCGTGGTCTGCGCGGTGGTGGCGGCGTTCCGCCATGCGCGCCTGACCAACGAGACGCTGCGACTGCGCGAGGCCGCCGCGCGCCAGCACTACGAGATCACCCTGGCCTCGCTGACGCAGGGCGTGATGGTGATCGATCCGCTCGGCCGCCTCACCTACCTGAATCCGGTGGCGGTCGCGCTGACCGGGCACCAGGCCGCGAGCGCCCACGGCAAGCCCTTCCACGAGATCTTCCACGGCTACGACAGCCACGGCGCCGGCACCCGGCTGGCGGCGCTCGAGCGCGTGCTGGCCGGCGAGGAGGGCGGCGCGGGCAGTACCGGTGAGCTGCACTGGCTGCGCCCGGCCGGGCAGGCCGCGCGCGTGCCGGTCTCGGTGATGGTCTCGCCGCTGCGCGATCCGGACGGCGGGCGCGGCGGCGCGGTGGCGGTGCTGCGCGACGTCAGCGTCGAACACGAGCGGGCACTGACCAACGGCATGCTGCGCCGGCTGGTGGACGCCTCGCCCGACGCGATCATCGGGGTCGGCACCGATCGCCGCATCACCAGCTGGAACCCGGCCGCGCAACGCATGCTCGGATATCCCGAGGCCGACGCGCTCGGCCACGACGTCGGCATGCTGGTGGCGCCGCGCTGGCTGGGCCGGCACCCGATCGCCGCCGAGGTGACCGAGGTGCGCGAGGCGATCGGCGGCCTCGACCTGCCGTGCCTGCGCGTCGACGGCAAGCGCTTTCGCGCCACGCTGGCTTCCTCGCCGGTGTTCGACGAGCAGCAGCGCTGCGTGGCCTTGTCGCTGACGCTGCGCGACACGCGCGTGCAGCGGCGCCATGAGCAGCGCAATCATCACCGGCTGCGCGGCGGCAGGCCGACACCTCGAACCGCCTCAAGGACGAACTGCTGGCGATCGTCTCGCACGAGCTGCGCACGCCGCTGAACGTGATCTACGGCTGGGTCGAGGTGATGCGCAACCCGATCGACGGTGCCTTGCAACGGCTGGCGATCGATGCGATTGACCGCAGCGCCCGCTCGCTGTCGCGCATGGTGGCCGATATCCTCGATGCCTCCTCGCTGGCCACCGGCAAGCTGCGGCTCGATCCGATGCCGGTCGACCTGGTGCGCGTGGTCGGCGACGTGGCCGGCTCGTTCGGCACCACCGCCAGCCACGACGGCATCGTGCTGGAGACCCACTGCGCGCTGGACGCCTGCGTGGTTTCGGGCGATGCCGAGCGTCTCAAGCAGATGCTCTCGAACCTGCTGTCCAACGCATTCAAGTTCACGCCACGCGGCGGTCGCGTGACGATCGGGCTGGCCCGCGAGGAAGCGCGCGTGCTGCTGACCGTGGCCGACACCGGGCAGGGCGTGGTCGCGGAATTCCAGTCGGCGATATCGTAGTTCCCACTAAATTTTTTAGTGGGAACTAAAGGGGACGAGATACTCGCCACCAAGCGCGTAAAGTCGAGCAAGCGCCCAACCGTCGCGGACGAGTGCAAGCGAGTGTTGGTAGAGCAAACGT